>JBJTAQ010000034.1:0-4577 GCA_046090945.1 Pirellula sp. | reverse complement strand
GGGGCTATCGTGTTGATTCATTGTCTTGCCTCAGATACCGGAGCGTCAGGGTGACAGTATAATTTCTTTAAAGCGAGTTCGGAAGATTGCAGACCGGAGAGTTCACTTGGGGTTCAAAAATGATGCATCGATTCAGGTTGGCTGTGCGCGAGATGGTTGTCGGATTGGGTGGGATTTGGGGCTTGGGACTTGGGGTGCTTGGGCTTTGTATCAGCCTTGGGAATCAGGCACAGTGGTGCTTTGGGCAGGATGGCAAGGTGCTCTTTGAAGAGGATTTCCAGAAAGGGCATTCTCGGTGGGACACCACCGACGAGGGAGCTTGGGAGATCTACCAAAAGGATGGCAATCAGACGTTTGGTTTAAATAAACGAATCAGCGATTATCAACCCAAGGTGCGTAGTCCGCACAACATCGCCTTGATCAAGGGGGTGACTGTTGGGGATGCCCAGGTAACGTTTCGGGTTCGGAGCACTCAGGATACCGGAAACCACAGAGACTGCTGCGTATTTTTTGGGTATCAGGACCCCGAGCACTTTTACTATGTTCATCTCGGGGCTAAGCCCGATCCTGCAAGTGGCCAGATCATGATCGTCAATGGCGAGCCTCGCAGGCCACTGACTGAAAACAAGAACACCATCCCCTGGGATGATCGATGGCATACGGTGAAACTGATTCGGAAGCTATCAACCGGATCGATCGAAGTCTACTTTGACGATATGGATCGACCGATCATGCAGGCGACCGACAAGACGTTCGGAGTCGGGCGTGTTGGGATCGGATCGTTCGACGACCAGAACGAGTTCGATGATATTCGAGTCCTAGCGATCGGTGAATCACCCAAATCGACCAAAGCTACGCAGCAGAAGAAACCTCCCGAGAGGCCAATGCCGACTGTAGCTGATTATGTGTATGGCAAGGATTCGACCAGACAGCGATTTGATTTTTGGAAAGCTGAATCGGACAAGCCGACGCCGGTGGTATTGTTGATCCATGGTGGAGGTTGGAAGAACGGGGACAAGACCGGTTATGGCAACAATCCGATCAAGAAGTATCTGCAGGAGGGTATTTCGGTTGCAGCCATCAACTATCGGTTCATCAATCAGTCGATGGAGCAGGGGGTTGAACCGCCTGTAAAGGGACCATTGATGGATGCTGCGAGGGCGTTGCAGACCATCCGTTCGAAAGCCAAGGAGTGGAATATCGATCCGAATCGAATCGGAGCAACGGGGAGCTCCGCAGGTGCTTGTACATCCCTTTGGTTGGCCTTGCATGATGATCTCGCGGATCCGAGCAGCAGCGATCCGGTAGCTCGGGAATCTTCGAGACTCTCGTGTGCGGCGGTTGTTGGTGCCCAAACATCCTTGGACCCCAAACAGCTCAGGGACTGGATCAGCAACAGCATCTATGGAGGACATGCATTTGGATTTGCCGCCGAGGGCCGGACTCGCGAGCAAGAGTTCGAAATGTTGCTCAAGAACCGCGACAAGGTTTTGCCATGGATTCGCGAGTACTCCCCGATCGAATTGGTTTCCGGGGATGATCCTCCGCTTTTCTTGGAGTATCCGAACCAGAAGACTCCGCCGGTTTTGGGTGGCAAGGAGCAGGACCCTACGCATTCGGCCATGTATGGCGTGCAATTGCTCAAAGTTTGCAAGGAAAAGGGGGTTGCTTGCCAACTGGTGTACCCCGGAAACAAGGGATCGGAATTCAGCAATTCCCAGGAGTTCCTCATCGACCACTTGAAGCGTTGATCATTGCGAGGGAACTTGGCGAGTTGTTACAATCACGGAGCTGAATTCTACCGCTCGCTCTCTTTTTTTTACTCGCATGGACACACAATCACTTCGCACTCCGCTATACGATTGGCATATCAAAAGTGGAGCTAGGATGGCACCGTTTGCAGGCTACGAGATGCCGATCCAATATGCCGGCATCGTGTCCGAGCACACGGCGACTAGGCAAGCTGCAGGGGTTTTTGACATCTCGCACATGGGACGCTTGAGATTCGATGGCCCACGGGCTGATCAATTGCTCGACCATTTGCTCACGAGGCGTGTTTTGGACATGCAGCCCGGGCAAGTTCGCTACTCCCTAGTCTGCAACGAAGCCGGCGGGATCTTGGACGACGTCCTGGTAAGTTGCTTGGAGAGCCCCAGCGGCAAGGTTTATTTCCTATTGGTGGTCAACGCCAGCAACAAGGCAAAGATTGTTCAGTGGTTTGGTCCGCACTTGGCGGATTTTCCTGATGTTGAATTCAACGATGTCACCGATTCGACAGCGATGATTGCCGTCCAAGGTCCGAAGTCGGTGGAGGTTTGTCGGAAGCTTTTTCCTGCCAGTGTGCTAGGGCTGGGTTATTACAAAGCCAAAGTTTCCGATCAGATGTCCAAGCCATGTGTCGTTTCTAGAACTGGTTATACAGGTGAGGATGGATTCGAGCTGATTGTGCGTTCCGAGGATGCCCCCAGAGTTTGGGAAAATCTTTTGATGGCCGGCCGCGACCTTGGGATTGCTCCGGTGGGGCTCGGAGCTCGAGATACCTTAAGATTGGAGGCCGGGATGCCTTTGTACGGCCATGAGCTCGACGAGAATATCGACCCATACCTGGCCGGCTTGGGCTTTGCATGCCAGTGCAAAGATAGAAACTTCGTCGGACGCGACGCATTGGTCGCCAAATCAAAACAGCTTGCGAGGTTTAAGCGTGTAGGACTAGCTCTCGATGGCCGTCGGGCGGCTCGCGAACAATCGCAGTGCTTCGATGAATCAGGCAATCGGATTGGAACGGTCACGAGCGGCACCTTTTCTCCGACGTTGCAAAAGCCGATCTCGATGGCTTACTTGGATTCCGATCGAGCGACAGTCGGCTCGGAGATCCAAGTCGATATCCGGGGTGCCAGCACAAAAGCTTGGGTTCAGGAGTTGCCATTTTACAAGCGGCCCGCTTCGGTTTAGATTTCCCCTTTTGGAAACCATTCTCTTTTGAAGGTAGACAGGTCCATGACACTTTCCCCTGAAAATTTGAAGTATCTCGCCTCGCACGAATGGGTTTATGCACCCGACGATGGCAGTGGGATTGCGACCGTTGGAATTTCGTCTTTTGCAGTCGAAGAGCTTAAAGATCTCGTGTACATGGCCTTGCCCAAGGTAGGCCAGAGCGTCGAGGCAGGTCAGGAATTCGGCGAGGTCGAGAGCGTCAAGGCGGTAAGTCCGATGTACAGTCCAGTCAGCGGCCAGATCATCGAGACCCACGATGCGATTGTCGACCGCTTGGAAGCCCTCAACTCGGATGCTTATGCAGGTGGTTGGTTGGTTAAGATCAAGATGAGCGATCCGAGTCAACTCGATGGCTTGCTCGACTACCAAGCCTACCAAAAGCTCCTAGCTCAACACGGCTAGGTAATTGGGATACCTGAAACATGACCGAATATTCGATCGCCGTGCTTGAAGATACTCCACGCTACGGCGAGGAGAATATGCAGATCGACCATCGACTCCTGCACAGCGCTAACGATCCCGGTTCGGTGTTTGGATTGGACCGATTGCCCAACGCACCACTTGCAACCGGACCGCTGATTGTTGTTCGACTTTACTACTGGGCCGAACCGACCCTTTCACTAGGCAATTTCCAATCGATTCAAGATCTTCAGTCGGCCGAGGATACTCGAACGTCGGTCGGCTTGAAGAGTTGCTCCTGGGTGCAGCGAAAGACCGGTGGGGGAGCCATCCTTCATGATCAAGAGGTCACCTATAGCATCATTGTTCCGAGTCGCTGCGAGTCGCTGGAAATCGGAAGCAAAGGGCACAATGAACGCCTCTATCGAGCGGTGCATCAGTCGGTGGTCGAGGGTCTGAAAGGATTCGGTTTAGAAGCTGCCTTGGCCGAGAAGTGCACTTGCAAGACCTCAAAGATCCAGGGGAACGAGCAGGAGCCCTTTCTGTGCTTTCACCGCAGAACCCCCGTGGATGTGTTGATCGGAGAGCACAAGATTCTGGGAAGTGCGCAAAGAAGGGTTCACTCCGGGTTGCTCCAGCACGGGAGTTTCTTGGTCAAAAACTCCCCGGTCTACCCCTCACTTTTGGGGGTAAGTGACCTCGTCGAGCTATCTGATCGCTATCGCGGATTTGAATCCAGGGGCGATCACCAGGCACGCAAGGCTTGGCAAGACTGGTTGGTAGATCGAATAATCGGTGCGTTTCGGGGATTAATAGGACCCCCTAAAGAGTTATTCTTATTGAATCTGGCTAATGAATCGGTTAGGATTATGTGAACCGCCCGGTTGAGAAAATGGTCCTTTAGGCGCCGCTTGGAACTAAAGGCCCCCCGATTGCGATTGTCGCGCAGGTTTGGGGTACTGGATGGTCTCTTCTAGCTCGCGAGGAAAACATGAAGATTTCGCTCAAGGTTCTTTCAGGAAACCATGAGGGAAAGTTGATTCCGATCAAGGAGGAGAAGTTCTTCATTGGCCGTGGGGACGACTGCCATTTGCGTCCCAAGAGCGAATCGGTCAGCCGGCGGCACTGTGCCTCGGGCTTCTTGGTACTGGCAATACCGATCTCGATAACGACCTCGAACTCCA
>JBJTAQ010000033.1:0-1727 GCA_046090945.1 Pirellula sp. | reverse complement strand
CTTTAACTCCTTGGAGTAACGTTTCGATAGAACGGTGAAGATCACCCAAGTGAAAGCGATCAGCATGAGGCACAAGGCGAACGAATGCAGGCCCTGGTAATCCAGATCGTTGTAGGCAGTCAGCGCCGAGGTGACCATCGAGAATACCGAAGCACCGATCACAAACCATATCGCTTTGCTGCCTACGCGGCCTATCGGACGGAGGGTTTTTGATGCCATTGTCGAACTCGTTTAGCCGACCAAGGTTACCGGACGCAAGGGAATGCACAGAATTGGGAGTGTTAGCGTTAGCCATCCGAGTATCTGCCGGAAAGTGCCAAGATTTACCTCGTCATTTCGACTTGGCGGATGCTTGATTCCCATAAAAGAGACCAATACCAACATCAGTACAAATAAACCTTGTCCGAAGACCAGCACGCCAAAAATCACGTAAGCGATGCAAGCGACATAAGCGACTTGTGAAAAAAAATGGGAGCCTTTGCCGAGCAAGCCAAAAATCACATGCCCGCCATCGAGCTGACTGATTGGGATCATGTTTAGGCCGGTGACCAAAAGACCGACCCAAGCGGCCATCAAGAGCGGATTCATGTCGATGTTCTGAATCCCAGTGATCATCTCGGTACTCAATCCCATCCATTCAAAGGGCGGTTTTGGTGGAGGGGTTTGTGTGAGAACTGAGGTTTCTTGAAATAATGACTGGAGGCCTTGGATGATCAGAGGTTGGCCGAATGTATAGGAGGGAACCCCCGCCGAGCGCATCGGTAGATCGATCATCAATCCTGCAATCGCAATGGGTATCGCGACCACCAATCCCGCCAAGGGGCCTGCAATCCCAATATCAAAGATCTGCTTGCGATCTGCCTTTTGCCCCTCCATGAGGATCACAGCACCGCAAGTCCCGATGGGACTGATTGGAAAGGGGATGAAGAGCGGGGGAGTCGATCGAATCCCATACAACCTTGTTGCAATGTAGTGACCTAGCTCATGCGATCCTAAGATCGCCGTCAGCGCAAGTGAAAAGATGAGTCCTGGAAACCAGTTCGCAAGGATGCTTCGACGCACATCAAAAAGCGATCCGTCGTACAAGGCTGATTCGATCGCCTCGACCGGCGACCACATCGTCAGGCCTGCCCAAGTCATCGAAAGGATCGATGCTGCCAGCAACAAGATCGGCAATTTCCATCGACGCACCCAATGGCTTCGACTCGCACCATGGCGTTTTGGGTCCAAGGCTTCTCGGAGCCGTGGATCCACTTCGATAGCGGATCCTTCCATAGATTGGCTATCGGTGGCTACCTTGGCGTCGGTCGCATGGACCCGAAATTGCTCGAGGGCTTGGTAAGCTCCCTCGGCTAATTTCACCGGTTCGCCTTGCAGGCTTCGCCCATCGGTGGATGTTTCTTTGGTCATTGCATCAAACCAGATTTCGTTTGCTCAGGTAGCCTAAGATCGAACGCCTTGCGACTACCGCCAAGTAGGTCGCCAGTGAGCTCTCGCCTCGAAAAGATCGGATTAAGGAAAATCCATTGGACCGTAGCTCTCGAAAAAACTCTTCGGCTAGTCCTTGCCGAAGCCCCTCGGACCGCTGCGGTCCAGACACACCAGCAAAGGCCAAAGTGTCGTCGACCACGTCCATGACCAAGCCCGCAAACCTGTCACAGAAACTTCTCCATGCCTGCGGATCACCCTCGACGCAGTCCTTGATCAATCCGCGGTCCAAATCGGAT
>JBJTAQ010000032.1:0-1867 GCA_046090945.1 Pirellula sp. | reverse complement strand
CAACTGGGGACAGGCACACGGCAGTCGAAGTGGTAATTGCCGTTGTTGGGTTTGCTAGCATAGAGACTTTCGCAAACCGTCTCGCCGTACCTTACCGGTTGTAACACCCCTCCTGCACCAAAGGCTATGGGTCCCAACTCGATCCCAAAAGACTACCACCGTAATCTTCCGATCCCTCCTCTTTAGATCAGTGAATTAGACCTAAACATGTAAGGTCTGCTCAGCCCATGATGAAGAAGGATCTTCACGATGCTCTCCCCGAACCGAATCAGTAATCCTCTACACGGCAGATTCTCCACCCCATGCCTCGCGGCTGTCGTTCTCGCCTGGGCTCTCACACCGTCCCAAGCCCAACTAAACATTTCGGACCAATCGACTCAAAACTATGTCTCTGGTGCAGGACTGTCCCCTAGCTACTTCCTACCACCCAACTCAAATCTCTCACCTAACCCGACCAATCAACCCACTCCACAGCCAAATCCACCAACTCCTGACTCCTATGCTAACTCCACCTCGAACTCCACTGCCATCATCGGGAGCGGTATCGATCCAACTCCAAACCCGAATCTAGTCGCACCACTTAATAAAACGCCTTCTCAAGATCCTCTTTCCACGTCGCCAGACGCCCATTCAATCGACCTGGATCTGCGATCCTCAAACCCTACCTCCTTCTTATCGCCAAATACCGCCGCCCGCCCACTTGCTACACCATCCCCTTGGTTCTTCTCCGCCAACGCCCTAATCCTACAACTCAACGACAACCACAACCGCACTTTCTCCAGCAGCCTCGCTGACCCTTCATCGAGCTTGCTCAACTCCAGCGATCTTCGAATGCCCTCGACCGGCGGCTACGAACTTGGAATAGGCAGGTACATCCACTGCGGAAAATTCGCCTTGAACGCTAACTATTGGACTCTCTCCCCGACTGCCGCAATCGCCTCGGTCGATTCTGTCGCCTCCGGCCCCCTGTCTACCAATCTACCCTTCAATACTCCCTCTGCTACCAACCCCAGTTCTACCGATGGCCTTTTCGTCGGCCCAAACTCCCTCTCTGAGCTGTTTCAAAACGCTACTCATCATCAATTACAAAGCCAAAGCGAATTCCACAACCTCGAAATCAATTTGCAATGGTTCGCTATCGGTGGAGCCGCTAGACAACCCCTCTCTCCACCACGTACTGATAGCCAATTCTGGAACCTATCCGAACACCCAACCGCCTCCAACGCTCCTTGGCTCTCAAACCCATCCCGACTCCGCTTAAGCCTCTTCTCCGGTATCCGATGGTTTCAGTTTCAAGACTCACTCAACTACTCCGCTCCGGACGCTTACTACAAAAATCAGGTTCAAAACGATCTCTGGGGTGTCCACTCCGGAGCGACCACCCACCTGTCTCTCACGCCACGATGGTCACTACGAAGCAATCTCGCGTTCGGTGTCTTTAATAACCGATCCAATGCGATTTCCTCCGCCGGCAACTCAACGGGACTTGCAACGATCTCCACCCCCGGTCCTATGAATAACTTAGACTTCCACTTTCTTTCCTCAGACAACAACTCCGCCTGCCTAGGCGAAACTACCAACGGCCTAGACTGGCATCTTGCACGCGGTTGGACCGCCTCGGTAGGCTACAAAGTCCTAGCCCTCTCCGGCGTCGCCTCATCCCAATCACAAATCCCCTCCGACTTTCGACTCCCTATTCTAGTAACCCAAACAAATGACTCCCTCCTCCTTCACGGCCTTATCCTCGGCGCTAGCTATAACTTCTAACCCCCAACATTCCGATTCTGGAACTCATCCAACCCTCACAAGCCAATACCGCACGACAAGGACGCCAAAGGTCAACGGATCGAGCAACTCGAAGCCAAAC
>JBJTAQ010000031.1:0-6405 GCA_046090945.1 Pirellula sp. | reverse complement strand
ACAGACCAATCTTTGTATCCCCTTCGAGCGCTAGGCAACCAGCGAGTCGAATCGGAGGTATTCGTTAATCCTATCGACCTTGCCATGGTGAGCAACACCGGGTGCGGCCCGATCTCGATAAAATGCGATATGGCATTGCTACTAAGTGTCTCCATTGCCTGCATGAAGCGTACCGGTTGCCGCACTTGGTCAACCCAGTACTCAGGCGACGCCAGTTCATTTTTGGCTCGCTCACCAGTCACCGTCGAAATCAATTCCGTACTCGGTACCCCGAGTGCGAGTTTCGAGACAACCGACCGAAACTCATCGAGCATTGGCTCCATTAGCTTGGAATGAAAAGCATGAGAGACCTTCAGTGACTGTGTCTTGATACCGGCAGAAGTTGCTCGGTCCGCAAACATCGAGAGGTGCTCGAGCGAACCCGAAACAACGGTTTGGTTTGGACCATTGTATGCTGCGATCGACAGATCGCCCCCTAACTCAGCGATCAAAGATTCGACGGTCTGAGCACAAGCTGCGATCGAGGTCATCCCTCCACCTGCATCCAAGCGTTGCATCAATTCACCACGGGTACTGACCAGTCGAAGTGCATCAGCAAGCGAACAACCTCCTGAAACGCAGTAAGCAGCTATCTCTCCGATACTGTGACCAAGCAATGCATCCGGCTTAACACCGTAAGACTCCCAAAGCTTGAAAAGTCCGTATTGGATTACAAACATCGAGGGTTGAGTAAACCGCGTTTGGTGAATCAGCGTCGCGTCGGGGTTCTGATCAAAGAGAATCCGACGAATAGGGTTTTGAAGGAATGAATCGATATTCTTGCTACATTCATCGACGGCTTGCTTGAAAACGGGATTCTCAAGATAAAATTGTTCGAGCATCCCGGGATACTGGGCACCCTGCCCAGTGAACAGATAGGCAATTCGATTTGCTTTCTTCCACAATGAATCCCCCCACAGCAGGCCATCGTTCGTAGGCCATGATTCGCTAAAATCGATTTCGGCCGAACTCCAACGCTCGAGTTGGCTGGAAGCAGATCGAAGATCATCGATCACAACTGCCGCGCGGCACTTAAAATCTCTGTGACCATCGACATTGGAGTAGACTGCATCACCGATCGATTGCTCGGCCTGGTTACGCAGGAAATTAGACCATTTTGCAGCTTGGAGTTGGAGAGAATCGGTATCAGGTGCTTGTAGAATCAGCAGATGAGACGATCGCTCAATTCCTGCAGCTTGGGTTTGACTCTGGGGGGCTTCCTCCAAAATGATATGCGCATTGGAGCCACCAACTCCGAATGAATTGACCGCCGCCCTGCGAGGTAGGATTTCGGTCGCCTGCGAACTCTTTCTGAAGACCTCCATAGGGGCCCAATCCGCAGCATTGCGTTGGACTTTAAATGGGAGTTTGTCGAATGGAATCTGCGGGTTAGGTTCCTCGGATGTGATGCTTGGGAGCAGGGTCTTGTAATGGAGTTGAAGTGCAGCTTTGACGACTCCTACCAACCCGGCACCAGCCTCGAGGTGTCCAATATTTGGTTTGATAGAACCGATCCCGGTACGAGCTTGGCACTCTAGATCATCATCCCAGCGGGACGGATCGCAGTAAGCCATTTCTAAACCTCGGACTTCGATCGGATCTCCGAGTTGGGTGCCCGTGCCGTGCGTTTCGACATATCCGATCGTTCGCGGATCGACGCGAGCGTCGTCAAGCGCGGCTCGAATGGCAAGCGACTGTGCGACCGGGTTTGGCGCAGTGAAACCGACACTGCCAGCACCGACGCTGACCCCAGTACCCCGTATGACCGCATAGATACGGTCGCCGTCGCGGGTCGCCGACGATAGTGGCTTCAGATAGACACACACGGCACCTTCGCCGATGACCGTGCCATCAGCTCCATCTCCGAAAGGTACGCATTTACCGGTAGGTGTTAAAATCCCGAGATTGCCAAGTTGAACGAGTCGCGATGGGTCAACCAGGGCATTGACCCCGGCAACAATTGCGCTTGAGCAATCCCCTCGTCGCAGGGATTCACAAGCAAAGTGGAGTGCGGTCGCCGATGATGAGCATGCAGTATCGATGGCTAGGCTAGGCCCGGCAGTCCCCAAAAATTGGGAAATCCTGTTCGCGAAACTGAACCCCTCCCAACATCGGTAGACACTCGCATGCTTGACCGCAACAACATTCGCAAATCTTCCATAGCATTGATACATATACCCAACGAAAACGCCCATGGACTTGTCGGCATCTGGACGGAAACCACCAGCGTCTTCAATCGCATGCCAGGAGGCTTGTAAAAGCAACCGCAACTGCGGATCCATGTATTCTGCTTCCCGCGGCGAAGTCGCGAAGAATTCGGGATCGAACCCGGAAAGACTTGGAAGCAATGCTGCAAAATAAGGCGTACTCGATTCAAGAACCCCGATAAAGTCGTCCCTTTCGCGCGGGACTTGCAAAACCTTGCTCTGGCCGGCGAGCAAGGTTGCCCAAAGGGCATCTGAATCCGCGCCGACTGCAGTATTGGCGCTGATACCAACGATAGCGATATCGTGATCCTGACTAACTCGCTTGGAACCGTCTTTTTCAACTACTGATTTGCTTTGGGTTACTTGAGACGCGGACTTGGAGGTCCCAATCGATCTGATTTGCTTGATAATCTCGGAGACACTGCGGTGCTCAAAAAGTAACGTTGGAGGTAAATTGGGTATGGCTTTGGACAGCGCCACGGTGATCCCAACTATCTGAAGCGAGTCGCATCCTAGGCTATCAAGCCTATCTACTTGCAAGATACCCTCAGCCGGCCGCTTTAAAACATCACCGAAGACTCGTAATACGGTATCCTCAATTTGATCTTGATTATCTGCTGGTGCAAACTCAGCATGATCGGCTACACCACTGTCTTGCTCCAGTTGTGTTTCGGAGTTGATCAGCGTAGAAAGACCACGATACCTAGAGTATCTCCTGACGGTTTGTTCAATCTGCATCTCCCGCCGACGGATTAAGTCACCTGAACTGGAAACAACTTGAGTATCCGCCTGCGCTAAAGAACCATCCAAAGATTCCTCTGGGTCTGAATCCGATACACGAAATTCAAGTTTCACTAGGTCGACTGCAGGAGTCAACGCTTCGAAGCTGGGACTTGAACCAACATCCAGATCGAGTGTTTTTTCAAGAAACAGTTTTGCTGGTCGATTCTTTTCGGTGGGACGGTATCTCCATCGCACGTTCTTGCAACCACGGTCCAAAGCGCGGCGTGCGATTTCCGCTACGATCTTGTGTTCCACACCTCGACCAAGCACCCGACAACTCAGTAAAAATGTATCAACCTCGTAGACCGCAGTACCGGTATCAAGCTTTCCAATAAATAGCCCGACAACTCCGTAATCTCCGAACCTATCGCGGACGGTTAATGTGCAGACATCGCAATCCGCACTCTCTGCCATGGCTTGAATTTCGGATTCATTGCGACGTACGGTGGTAAGATTGAATTGGTTTGTGCGAAGCGTGAGTTGCGACGCGCGTGGCACGTCCTCTGCCTGAACATTCTTGAATTCAACAACCAGTTGCAGCGAATCGATAAAATCCTGAAAATTCGAAGAACTCTTCTGTACTTGCTGTCGCTCGAACTCCTCTTTGTACATCCGAGTTCTCTCGCGATCCTCCTTGGTGACGGTGACGAGGTCCAACTCCCATAAGTGATCCACTAACGCTTCGGCATCTGACTCGTTGTGCGGCCACTGGACTGTCAGCACGCTCGGACAACCCGCACGAACCTCTGCGCACTCGACCGGGTTGTCATCCAGAAAGACAAAACTGTCGAGCCCCAGATTGAGTTCTTTTGCAAGCTCCTGGATGTTTTGACTTTTGGGCATCCAATTGATCTTGGACGCAACAACTTCCTCTCTGCGAAGCGGGAAGTCGTCGCGGTCGTCGAATACTTGCCAGACATCCTCCGGCTCATTCTTACTTGCCAAGCACAAAAGAACTCCACCCTCGGAAAGCTCTTTGAGCTTGCCGATTAGCTTTCGATGTGCTGAGGTGATGACGAGACCTTGGGCTCCAACCTCCCCTACAACGCCACCCCAAAGGGTATTGTCGCAATCGAGCACTATCACTTTCTTTGGCAGATTAATTCTTCGACTGAAGAATCGAACGACAAGGGTTGAAAGAAAAGCATAGTATTCGTCGGTGTAGGGGATATGCCCTATTTTGTTACGCAGTGAGTCGAAATAAACAGACTCGGGAACCTGGTATTTGGGGTGAAAGTCTCTTGCAATCCAAAGGGTCAGACCAGGAACTCCGGCCAACTCGCTGGCAAGTAGCTGGCACAACGATCTCTCGTTGACCTGCCCTGGAAACTCGTGGTCCTCGTTAGGACATACCAAGACGAGCGTCGAACCTTTGGATGTGGCACGATGTTTGCGCAGGGCGCTGACGAATTCCGTAGCGGCTTCGAGAAGAAAAGCGTCCGCTTGATTCGGATCGCAGCGGAGTGAATCCGAAGTCTCTTTGATCCAGTCACCAAATCGGATCAAGACCGCTGAGCCATGTCCGGCTCGCGAAACCTCGCTTGTTGGATTCAATAGCTCCTGAAGGATTTGATTGTAGGGTGCGATTTGCACATCGATTCGCTGCTCGAGAACATCCGACCAGGAGGCGAAGGCCGCTTGAATTGGATCCAATGTAAAATTCGAGACCAATGCAATTTGGAGCTCGATTTTACTGCGCGGACTTTTAGGCCATTTGTGCCGAGGAAATTCGGATAACAAGCTGAAGTTCGATGCAACAGCCTTGCCATCTTCTGACAACTTGATCAAAGCATTCTGGACAATTGAGAAAGCTGCGTCGCGAACCGGTAGAGCACCTAATGCTGCAGTGGGCGTGTCATTCCAAGTAGTCTGTAGCTTAGGGGGTCTGGCGACAATGAATCGAGTCATCCGATGCTCCTTAGATGCAACCCTCAGTGATGTTTCGAGAGCATTTTTCACCGAAATATAGTCGCTATAACCGCTGGGCATCTCCTCAACAAAGGAGGACGAAATTCCTACAACACATCCCTTCGTTGATGAAACTAATGGCAAAAGCTTCTGCAGGGGGGAAAGAAATAATCGAATATTTCTTGCCACATAGCCGAGCGACTGATCGATATCGGATGCACCGACAGCCCCATGAATCGGTGGCTCACATGCATTGAGAACCAATAGATCGATCGAATGACCTTTTTCCTGAATCGATGATGCGAGCGACTGACAGAATCCCGGGTCACCGATATCGCCAAGTCCAACATCGGCAGTGCCGCCAACAGAGGCGATTTGCTCGCAAATAGTTTCGGTAACCGACGACCTACCGCGACTGACGAGAACGACATGGCAACGCGCTGCGGCGAGCCCCAGGGCCGCTTCTGCCCCAAGCCCACGACTTGCCCCGCAGATTACGGCGAGCCTAGGCGGTGAATAACCTGCAGTGCTTTTCCCAAGCAACTCCTGAAAGGATGAAATGGATGTGAGCTGACTGGCGAACCGCACGTAGCACTCGATTTGACATGTTGCCACTGGCTGAAGATCAGCAGTAGCGATATCAAGTTGCATTTCGAGTATTCGGAAGTTGTCATCGAAACTCGAAAGGGTCAGTCGATAGAGAAGCTCTTGTGTGAGCGTTGATTCGCCGAGAAAATCGACTGACAGTTTGGTGAACAGAGATGCAAGACCTGGAATCTTCATCCCGACAATAAAACTGCAGAGACCTAATACTTGCTCCTGTTGTTTTGAAAGCTTACTTTTTGGGGATTGCTGATATTCCTCAAAGCGGTGCAATCCGTAAAGTACTTTCCCCCGCTGGAATTCATCTGGACTCCAAAACTCCGGTTTCTCGTTAGCCCCTGTGCGTTTGGCAGAAAGCTTTGCAGACTTCATCCAGCCAAAGTCCTTGGCTTGGCTACCGCTTGCCCAAGAGGCGGTGAGATCCATTTGCAAGGATCGGTCTAATAAAACACTCGCACGAACTCCGTCGTCGGTCGGAGTATATTGATAAATGTAAGATTTATCGGGTCGAACCTCTCCACGAAACTGGACGTCCAGTTTCCCAATCGCCTTGGAGTTTGGCTTGCGATCGACATCCCAATGAGCAAGCGACTCGATCAGAACGAGCATACCATGGCAAATCGTTCCCCCAAAGGACGACTCCTTGGCGGCAACTGGATCGACGTGGATTGGATTGCAATCCCCGGTCCAACGCGCAAATTCCAGAACTTGTTCCTGTGTGATTTTCATCAAACGGAGAAGGTTTGGTGAGAGTTTATTGCGTTGTTCATGCCGAGCCAACCTCAGGCAGGTTTTCGGGTAGTAATGCAGGAATCTCTGAGAGCCCTACACCGACGCAATGGTGCTGTTTGGTTGTAAAATCGAG
>JBJTAQ010000030.1:0-1545 GCA_046090945.1 Pirellula sp. | reverse complement strand
ACGGTTTAGTCCAAGGTCTCAACCGAATGCCTAACCCGGTTCTCGGCAAGGATTTCGTGATGGTCTCGATCAGCATTGATCCGGCCGAATCAAGCCAGAAAGCCAAAGCGACTCACCACAAGTATTCTCAGGATCTGTTTGATCATCATGATCCCAAGGGTTGGCAGTTTTGGGTTGGGACCTCCGAAAGTATCCGTCAACTGACCGATGCTGTCGGCTTTCGCTACACTTACGATGCAAAACACAACCAATTCAATCACCCCTCTGCTGCGATCTTTATAGCCGCTGGCGGAAAGATAACGCGCTATGTTTTTGAAATCGGTTTCGTTCCTGAAACCCTGAGGATGGCGTTCATCGAGGCCGGTGAGGGACGCATAGGTACGCCCTTGGATATGATTGCTCTGTGGTGTGTTCATTACGACCCCAATGAGAACAAGTACACGACAAGTGCCCGCAAACTGATGACGTTCGGAGGGGGTGTCTTCGTTGTTCTAGTCCTACTAGGCACCGTGCCATACTGGATTCGACGACGAACGCCCGCAAAGAATCCGACCGGTAGCGACCCGAGTTCCATTTAGATTCGACTGAAAAATAATCATGATTTTCTTTCTAGCCGATAAAGTTGCCCCTTACGCTTGGTTCCCAGACGGTGCCTCTAATTTTGTCGATCAAGTCGACACGCTATTCTGGGTGATTATGGTGATCTGTGGCGTATTTTTCGTGCCGATCGTTTTGGCAATGGGCTATTTTATGTGGGCTTACCGGGAGCGACCCGGCTATCGAGGCTCACCCGAGGCACTCCACAACAATCTGATTGAAATTACCTGGACAGTCGTTCCGACGATTATCGTCGTTTGGATTTTCTGGGAAGGTGCCATGGGATTCTTGGATATGTCCCGGATTCCAAAGGGAACCATCGACGTGAATGTAACTGCGAAGAAATGGCAGTGGGCTTTCAAGTACGAGAACGGGGGAGAGCACGAGGTGGTTGCTGTTGCCGACTCAGTAGTAAAGGAACTACCCCAGTTGGTCCTGCCAGTTAATCGAGACGTGAAAATCATCATGCGATCGGATGATGTGCTACATAGCTTCTACATCCCAGCCTTCCGGGTGAAACGGGACGTTGTCCCAGGTCGTTACAACTATCTATGGTTCCGCACCACGAAAGAGGGGACCTACGATTTGTTTTGCACCGAGTATTGCGGTGACAACCACAGCCAAATGCTTGCCAAAGTGAAAGTCGTTTCGGAGGCTGAGTACCAGCAAGCGTTGGCCAAGGCCATACAAGAACCCGAGGATCCCTTGGAAAGGGGCAAGCTACTGTACAAGCGGCAAGGGTGCTCGACGTGTCACAACGCAGGAGTCGAAGGTGCCAGCGGCCCGGGTCCAAGCTACAATGGCTCATGGGGTAAGAAAGTTGCCTTGGAGAATGGAAGCGAAGTCGACTTCGATGAGAATTACGTTCGGGAATCTATCTTGAATCCTGCTGCCAAGGCCAGAAAAGGCTACGGCAAGGCATCGCCCATGAACAGTTATGCAGGGAAA
>JBJTAQ010000029.1:0-5977 GCA_046090945.1 Pirellula sp. | reverse complement strand
CGCTGGAACTTCGAGGAACGGGTGGGAAATCGACTATGTCAATTTTGCAACGAACTTTACGGACGTTTGTACTCACGGCGGCCGCCATGGCTGGACAGCTGGGTTTTGCCGACAGTGGCTACCACCCGTTTTCCGAGCCTGTGGATTTTGATCCTGACTGGCAACTGTTTGCTCCGATGCAGCTTCAGGACATCGAGGATCTTTCCCCTCGGCAGCGAGCTCCGTATGGCCTCTTTCTGACCTATGACCGGATCTATACCGGCGTGAGTCGACCTGAAACCAATGGCGCCAGCTATCTTATGGATTCCACTTGGGGCAACCGCTGGGATTTCGGTTGGATGAATCGAAAGGAGAGCGGCTGGTCGTTCTCCTACCAAGTGGTCACGGGTCCGAACGTTTACCACGGCTATGAGCAATTGAGACTCAACGGGTATACCGATTCGACACAAAATAATAACAACAACAATAACGCCAACTTGCCGTTTCGCCCATCGGTGTTCGACAACGATCCATACACACTTGAGCGAACCTACGATGTGCTCCAAAGCGTGAACGTGGGTAATTACTCGAGCTTTGAGGCCAACAAGACCTGGCGGATGGAACCATACCGCTACGGTGGGATGCTTGAGCCATTGATCGGATTGCGGTACGTCAAGTTCCTCGACACTGCCCGTAGCGATGACTACCGAACTTTCTTGGCGGAAGATCCATTGGACCCGGGTACAATCATCGGCGAAGGTGAGGTCTACACGAATGATTTGGTTCTGTCTCGCAATGACATGATCCTTGGACAACTCGGTTTTAGGTACTTCCGCAACATCCGTCGCTGGACGCTTTCGACCGATTTCAAGGTTTTCGCAGGTCATACCTTCCAAACTCAGGAAATCACTCGTTACGTCACCACTTCAGTCTACAGCGAAGATGTTGCTGTGGGAGACGAACCGATCTCCGATGGCGATCACACGGGCACCACCTTCTTCTCACGGAAAAACAACGAAACTCCGGTTGGCTTTGACTTAAGAGCCGAGAGCGCTTTCAGTGCCACCAAGCATATTGACCTTCGGGTCGGATTCCAAATGATTTATTTTGGACAAGGCATCTGGCGGGGTGCTGCGATCAACCAAGGTAGCAACTTGGATACCAATCAGCACTTGGTCATGCCAGGCGTGACCTTCGGCTTCGCAGTAAACCGATAGTCAAGTTAGTCAATTGAAACCTCAGATTGAGCGAGCCCGTAAAAAGGTTCGCTCAATGCATTTAATGCCAGCATTAAGTTTTACTTGGCATTGAACCAACCGACGGAAACTTGGTACAAGCCCTCGTTGCGAAGTCTCCAGGAGCATCGCCAAGACCGAACACGTACAGACCGCTAGAGGTTTGGAACAGGAAGCTAGGATGTTGTCAAAGGAACATAAACGGAGCGAACAAGCTTTTGAGATTCCGCTGCTTCCCTCGATTCTGCTGGGGACGGCGCTTTGTTGTCTTTTCTATTTCTTGATCTTGCTGCCGCCGCTTCGCAACCCATTGGTGATCCGCTATGCCCTTTGCCATTGGGTCGCTGTCGCTTCGGCATGGCTATTCTCAACGGCCGCGGTTTATTTGCTACAAAAGCGTTGGGTGCTTGGCCGTCAACGCAAATTGGCGGATCAGCTTGAATCGGTCGTCGATCAATGGGTCGATCACCGCAACGAGTGGGATTTAGAACCTGCCATGGATGGATACCGACGCGCTACATCCCTGCTATCGCTTTGGAAACTCCAGAAGCCGTATCTGGTCCGATCTTGGTACGGATTGCGTGTAGGTGAGTTGCTCAACCGCCAAGTTCAGAGACGTTCGACCGCTAGGCTTGACGAAGATCTTCAGGAGTTTGCCGACCGTGATGCAGATGCTCAGCATTCAAGTTACGCGATGGTTCGAATCAATTGCTGGGCGATGCCGATGCTGGGCTTTCTCGGTACGGTGATCGGGATCAGCGATACGCTTGGTCAAATGGATGCGCAGGCGCTCGCTAGTGGTTCCCAAGAAGCTATGAACGGACTAACCAGTGGCCTGTATGTAGCGTTCGATACGACAGCCGTTGGCCTAGTGCTGACGATGATTGCTATGTTCATGCAGTTTTTGGTTCAGCGAGGTGAACAGGCATTGCTATCGAGAATCGATCGTGGTGCGACGTCGGCCATGCATCGGTGTTTATCGGATCAAGAGCATTCGGATACCCGAGATGTCGAGGCTTCACTGAAACTCATCGCCAATCGATTGATCGAATCGATGCAAAATTTAGTCCAACAGCAAACACGCTTGTGGCAGGAGTCGATCGGACAAGTGCACACGGAATGGTCTAATGCAAGCGCACGAGCGACCGAAACGTCTCTTGGGACCATCCAGCGTGCTCTTGCCAGTACGCTGGCCGATCATCGCGATTCGTTGCGAGATTGCTTAACTCAATTGACTCTCTTGCAAAACGAGGGTGCTCAGCAGATCGATGGCCGCTTCCAGCAATGGCAAACGACCTTATCGGAACAATCTCGCTTGGCCCATCGGCAGCAGCAAGAGGTCAGTCGCAATGCAGAACTGCTCCAGAAACTCCTGGACTCCACACAGTTGATTCAGACCATGCAACAACCAATCCAAGCGACGCTTGAGCGGATGACGGAGTTTGATCGTTTCCAAGAAGCCGCCTTGAGCCTGACCGAGGCGGTGATGGTTTTAAGTTCGCAACTAGAGCGAGCAGGCCATGTATCAAGGCAAGCCGTCCGCAGGCGGGCCGCTAGGGATCTGCAGATCGACGAGACGGATCAGGCAGCCCAAGCCGTCGTGCTGAAACTTGATTCTCAAGAATTGAGAAAAGCTGGATGAGCAAGCGATCGCGGCACGGGAATGACTTCGCACCGTCGACCTTTCCATTCTTGGCGGTCCTGCTGTGCGTGATCGGTGCGCTCGTTTTGCTGTTGGTTATCAATGTCACGAATTCCCGAGCCTCAGCTAAAAATCAGGTTCAGGACGAACTGAGCCAAGCCCTCGAGCAGGCCAAGGAGCAGTCGGACTACTTGGTTTCGATCTCCGAGGAACTCAGAGCAAGACGCGAGCTTATCAAGAAGCAGATCGAATCCCGACGCAGCGAACTGACTCGTACCGAGGACCACATCGATCGACTCGAAGCTCAAATCCAGGATGCATTGGCTCGCTTGAAGGCCCTTCAGGACTCCTCTTCGAGGGCTAATGATGCTGCAGAGAAGCAGGCGCAGATTGCGGAACTCAAACAGCAAATCATCCTGGAAAAAAAGAAACTCTCTGAGCAAATCGCCAAGCGCAAAGATCAAACTCCCGCGTTTTCGATCATTCCCTACGATGGGAACAATCGCACGACCCGACGCCCGGTGTACCTCGAATGCACTGAGGCCGGCGTCGTGATCCAACCCGAGGGGATTCTCATCAGCATCGAAGACCTTGGACCACCGCATGGACCGGGAAATCCACTCGATGCAGCACTTCGTGTTCTGCGAACTGCTTACCAAGCCAAGGATGCAGTCTATGGAATCACGATTCCCCCCTACCCTCTCTTGCTCGTACGGCCCGATGGGATCCACACTTATGCGCTTGCTCGATCTGCAATGGCCGGCTGGGATGATCAATTCGGCTACGAACTCATCGACGCCCAAATGCCCTTGGCTTATCCCGATGGAGTCCCCGAACTTAAGGATGAATTGACCAAGGCACTGGACGTGGCCAAAGATCGTCAGAGAGCTTTGGTAGCGGCACTACCAGCCCGATACAGCCGCAATCCTTTCTCCGCAAAGAATGATGACAATTGGGATTCGATCGATGCCCGCACGTCCGCAAATTCAAGTAATGCTCGATACGGGCAGGATAATCAAAAGCAAGGATCCAGTATCTCCTCGGTTGATGAGTCTCAAAATAATCGCAGATGGCAAATGATTCGCGAGATGCCCAGCGACCCGAATCAACCAGCATCGGAGCGAGCCTTATCGAACTCAGTTAGTGCAAATCCATTCGATGCAAATCAAGTTGGTTCGATCGCTACAGATGGATCTTCGAAATTAGATGATATCGGATCTTTGAACAACTTATCTGGTCAATCCATCGGGTCCAATCAGGATCAGACCGATCGTTCCGGAAGTGAATCGGCGGTCGATTCATCGATTCAAAGCCAAGGAACACAGCAAGAGGGGAGCGTGCTAGCCTCGAACGCCTCAGGGCGGTCTGCCTCAAGCCGGTTTTCTTCAGCTACCAGTGGATCGTCTACTGGCAGCGCTGCCGCAGGTCCGATGGCTGAAGAAGCTCAAATGGAGCAGGCGCTCCGAGAGCAGGCCATGAAGCAGTCGCAGCAGGAGACCGCCACATCCAAAAGACAGGACAATTCCCAGCGGGGATCGTCTCCAAGAAACATCTCGACTGAGAGTGAACTCAAGCCCATCAGTCTGACGGCAGGCAAGGACTGGGCAACGACTCGAATGGACAATCGATCCACACCGGTGTCTCGACCTATTCGAATGATTGTCCTGGAGGATCGCTGGCTTATGTGCCGCGAAGGTAAAGAATGGAAATACGACGCGGAGATATTGCTGGAACTAGGCCCGCAGGCCGCCTCAGAGCAACTGCAACAGGCGATCCGCGACCGAGTCGATTCCTGGGGGCTATCGCTTCCGGGTGGCTATTGGGTTCCAACGCTGACGGTCCAAGCGGCGGCGGATGCCGACCAGAGTGTGCAGCGCATGCAAAAACTTCTTGAAGGAAGCGGCGTGGTGATTCGAGTTCAACCATTGACAACTCCTACCCCTAAAAAGTAGCACCAGGACAAATCCGATGGCAAGGCGTAAGGAAGAGGATCTCTCGGTTGGCGAAGACTCCTTTATGGATACGATCGCAAACCTTGTGGGTATCATGATCATTCTGATGGTGATCGTAGGTGCCAAAGGATACGACTCTGCGCGTGACTTGGCTCGTGAGCAAGCCGAAGTCCAGATGCAGCAGTTGAAGAATCCGACCCAGCAGGCAGAGAATCTTGATCGAGACTTAGACCAGCAGGTCGAACAACTCGAGCAATACACCATCGAGACCGCTTATCGAAACTCTGAACGGATGAGTTTGGTGGATCAAAAAACGCTCATCGATCAGGAAATTCAAAAGCATCTTCAGTTGCTCGATACCCAATCACAGGAAGCCTTCGAGGCGGAATCCCAAGCAGATGCACTATCGCGAGAGCTTGAGGAACTGCGTCGTAAACAAGGTGAATTGCCAGAGGTTGAGCAACAGGTGATCGCCTTGCAGCATCTTCCGACGCCGATGGCCAAGACCGTCTTTGGCAAGGAGCTTCATGTGATGCTCAAGGATCGGCAGCTTACCGTGATTCCGTGGGACGTATTGGTCGAACAGCTTAAGACCAGCGCCCGTGCGACCGCTTCGCGAAATTCTCAAAGAGACAAATTCGAAGATGTGCTTGGCCCAATCGATGGCTTTTTGATGCGCTATCGATTGATCTCTAAAAGTGGAATGATGAGTGACGGGCGAGTGGCTGCGATGGGCAAGATGGTCGAACTCGAACGCTTCGAACTTGAGCCCACGAGAGATGTACTCCGAGAATCGATCGAGGAAAGCTTGAGCCCGCAAGGACGTTTGCGTTCAGAACTCGATGCGATGCGTTCGAGTCATACGACCGTCACGGTTTGGGTCTATCCAGAGAGCTTTGCGGAATTCCGGCAGCTCAAGCAGATGCTTTACAAGGAAGGGTATCTGTGCGCCGCAAGACCGCTACCGAACGGTATGCGCATCGGAGCCTCTCCCCAAGGCTCAAGCAGTTCGGCTCAGTAAGTGTTAGGGGTTAACGTTAGTAGCGGGGGTAATGCGTAGGCTGTCCGGTACAATCGTCCAATCGTAATCCGACCGGCCGCTCCCTGGTTTACACGTCGGATTACTGGCAGGAGCAGGCTCCAACTCTTTACAGCTTTACGGCCTTCAA
>JBJTAQ010000028.1:0-1577 GCA_046090945.1 Pirellula sp. | reverse complement strand
ATGTTTCGACTAAACAAGTCAACGGAAAGACACTTGCCGAATCGATCTCCGATGCCAAGGTCATCGATCAAGATGTCATCCGCGCGAGGGACAATCCAGTCTTTGAAAATGGCGGAACTTGTGTTTTGCGCGGCAACTTAGCACCTAATGGTTGTGTGATCAAGGCATCGGCGACCTCCGGGCAACTGCTTAAACATCGTGGACCGGCGGTAGTCTTTGAGAATTATCCTGATCTTAAGAAGCGGATTCACGATCCGGATCTGCAGGTAACACCTGACTCTGTCTTAGTGCTCAAGGATGCTGGCCCCCATGGGGCTCCTGGATTCCCGGAATGGGGAATGCTGCCGATCCCTGAAAAGTTGCTCAAGCAGGGGGTCCGGGATATGGTCAGAATATCCGATGCGCGTATGAGCGGCACAAGCTATGGGACTTGTGTGTTGCATATCTCGCCCGAATCGAGGCTTGGCGGACCTTTAGCTTGGGTGCATACTGGAGACATGATCGAGATCGATGTACCTGCCAGACGCATTCAATTGTTGGTGGGCGACGAAGAGTTAGCCGTTCGCAAACAGGCATGGATCCGGCCCAGGGAGCATGCATCGCGCGGGTACACTTGGCTGTACACCAAGCACGTTACACAGGCTGACCGCGGATGCGACTTTGACTTCCTCGAAGGAGGAGATTACGCAAAAGAGCCAGATATCTTTTGATCTGGCTCTTTGATGTTCACAGCTCGGGTGCAGAATCTAAAAACTATTTAGCTACTGCATCCGTTTTGGGTCAAGTTGACTAAACGGAACTTCGAAGGTCTTCATCATCCCTTCAAGGTCACCGGACTTTAGGCCTTGGGTGAACCAGTAAGCACGAGCATCCGCGCTACCGTGAGTGAAGGCAGCTTCTCGGACCCTGCCGGTCGCTTTCTTCTGGAGCACATCATCACCGATCTTTTGAGCGGTGTTGATCGCATCCGCGATGTCACCCTTTTCGAGGATACCTTTCATCTGTTGAGCATGATGGGCCCAGACACCAGCGAGATAGTCTGCTTGAAGCTCCAGGCGAACGCTCAGTTGATTCGATTCCTCTTGGCTGGCCTGCATTTGCATTCGCTGAATCTTCATCGACAGACCTAACAAGTTTTGGATATGGTGACCAACTTCATGAGCGATCACATAAGCCATCGCGAATTCACCCTTGGCACCTAAATCTCGCTCCATGGTTCGGAAGAAATCGAAATCGAGGTAAACTTGTTTATCGCCTGGGCAGTAGAAGGGCCCGACGGCAGCGGTTGCATCTCCGCAAGCCGATCGGACAGCCCCGGTGAATAGAACGAGTTTTGGCTCTTCGTAGCGTGCATTCAGGTGTTTGCGGAATAGCGCGGACCACACATCTTCGTTGTCCTTAAGCACAACACCGACGAACTTCTTGAGCTTCGCATCCTTGTCGTTCTCCGCCGAGGGAGGAACGCGTGTTTGCTGCTGAGTTTGCCGTTGCTGTCCGGCTTGCTCGAGCAATTGTCTCGGGTTGGCACCCAAGAGCATGGAGATAATAACCGTGAAAATCAGGAACAGCAATCCACC
>JBJTAQ010000027.1:0-2803 GCA_046090945.1 Pirellula sp. | reverse complement strand
GCGTGGATAGTTAGAGGTTCGAAAGTAGATGAATCGGGCGTCGCTAATAGGGGCGAGTGCTTTAACCGGTAGTCCAAGACTGCACGAAGATCGCTGATCGCTGACGGATTGGATCTCAATCTTTGTTCGGCCAGTTCCAGTGACAAATCCGCATGAAGAGATCCCCAAAGCGTAGCATGCAGCATTTCAATAAGCGAGGACGATTTCCCGGTCGTCGCTGGACTGGCTGACTGAAGGTACTCACTTAAGACAGATATTTGGTGGGGACAATTGATGTGGCTTAGCCGGCAAAGTCCCTTTGCAAGTTGCTGTTCGTCAGGCGCATCAATTGATTCACCGACCCCAGCGTCGGCTAACAGACGCGACCACAAGCCTCGCTTCAGCAATTCATCCAAAGTTGTGTCAAAGTAGTCGATTGCCTCTTCGAGCGTCGGCGTTCGTCCAAGGTACTGCTTCAAGTCTCGCAACGAGGCTAACATTCGCGGGCGTACCAATCGAATCGATTCGCGTACGTTATCGAGCACTCGCTGTTGAGCCACTCGCTCCAGTTTGATCACGCAACCACTGGGCAAGTGTGGAAATTCACCTTCGATTTCGTCGTCAAGTTTGGTCGTTGGCTTGCCACTGAGCGCTCTGAATCGGCTAGCGAAACGAAACTCCTTGCGTTGAGCGCCGATAAAATCGAGAACAGTCAAGCAATCTTTGTCAGGGTGCAACCGAAGCCCCCGGCCGAGTTGCTGCAAGAATACCGTGAGGCTCTCTGTAGGTCTCAGGAATAATACGGTATCAACTTCAGGAATGTCGACACCTTCGTTGTATAGATCGACAACGAAGATGAAGTTCACCGAGCGATCTCGAAGTCTCTGCTGAGCAGTGTTCCGTTCCTCATCATCTGACTGTGCGGACAGTGCAATCGATGGCAAGCCATTGTCATTGAAGAACCTTGCCATGAACTCGGCGTGAGCAACGTTTACGCAAAAGGCTAAACCACGAACTTCAGCTACATTGTGAACCGTATCATATAGCTTTTCAAGTACCAGCTTTGCTCGGATATCGTTGCCGGTGTAAAGTCGGTCCAAATCATCGATTCGATAACCGCCACGCTGCCAAGCGACACCTGTAAGATCGACCGAATCAGCGACGCCGAAATACTGAAACGGGCATAGCAACCGCCGATTGATCGCGTCGGGAAGACGGATCTCCGCGCTGGCTCGTCCACCGAACCAACTCAATACGTCGAGTTGATCGGATCGTTCGGGTGTGGCCGTCAGACCAAGCAGAATGGTTGGTTGGACGTGTCCTAGCAATGCTTGGTAGCTCGGCGCGGCCGCGTGATGAAACTCATCCACGACGATGTACTCAAATCTATCCGCTGCTTCTGCTTTCAAGCTACGCGAATTGTAACTTTGAATCGAGCAGAACAAATGATCGCGCTGCCCGGGATCGCTACCATCCACCAGTAAGTCCCCAAAGTTCTGGTCTCGCACCACGCAACGAAACGACGCCAACGCCTGATTGAGAATTTCCTTGCGGTGAGCGATAAAAAGCAACCGAGGTTTTCTTCCAAGTTGCTGTGCTACTCGGGCGTAATCAAACGCGGCGATCATTGTTTTTCCAGTACCTGTAGCAGCGACCACGAGGTGGCGATGCTTTTTCTGGACCTCGCGTTCAGCAGCGATGATGTCGAGAATCTCTTCTTGGAATGGAAATGGGCGAAGATCGAAGTTAATCGCGTTGCCCGCATCCGCTGCAACGTAGCGTTCCCTTTGAATCGCTTGCCGCAATCTTGGAACAGCCTTCTTGTCAAACGCCTGAAATTCGTCGTCTTGCCAATAGGTCTCAAACGTTCCCATGACTTTGTCCCAAAGATAGGGCAGTTCGTACTGACTGATCTTGGTAGTCCATTCGAGGCCTTCAGACAACGCCGCGTTCGACAAGTTCGCTGAACCAATGTAGGCGCTACTGAAGCCAGTATTTCGATAAAACAGATAAGCCTTCGCATGCAACCGCGTCCGTTTGGTGTCATAGCTAACGCGAACTTCGGTTCTGGGTAGTTCCTGCAGCACTTCTACCGCTTTCGGATCAGTCGCTCCCATGTAACTCGTGGTGATCACACGAACTACTGGTCTGTCGCCATCGGTTTGTTCTGCCAGTTCGCGAAGATCATCCAACAAGACTCGCAACCCGCTCCATTTGATGAACGAGCAAAGGATGTCGACACGATCGCATGTCGCGATCTCTTTTCGGAGTTGGCTACCCAGACTCGCATCCAATCTTGTCCCAGTGAACAAAGAGGAGCGTGAAAGCGGACTGTCAGGTCGGTCTTTCGCTGCCGTGTCTACAGTTCGATGGATTGCCAGCAACCGCTGCAACGGTGTAGCGATACTAAAGCCATCAGACTTCGGATCGTTTAAGACTTCCGTAAGCGTTCCAACGATCCGTTCAACCAACTGCCGCTGCTTGTCGGCTGCATCCGAACCGCGATGCAAAGCCAAGCTCGAAGCAAGCACGCGTTCTAAGTACTGAGCCAGAACTGAATGTGACTCCTCCGAATCCACTGGTGCGAGCGCGACCAAACGAGGGTCCCCTAGTCGAGCAATCTCGGCTTCGATGGCTTTGGTCAGCAATTGGTCGTACAGTCCAGGTCTCACTATTCTTTCATCGCCTTTCATGAATTGCTTCGTGAACAAGCCATTCTACAAACATTGCACGTCTGCTGGACAAGGCCCACTTTCAACATGACTTCGCCCCCTGGGCTTTGGCCAGGGGAGAAGGGGCGGGGGGGGATGAGGGGAAAAACGCT
>JBJTAQ010000026.1:0-3252 GCA_046090945.1 Pirellula sp. | reverse complement strand
TGGATGATTGCCATCTTGGACCCCAACCGTTCTGTGGAGGAGAAGTATTGGGTATTCCAGGCCAGGACTGAGGACGGGGATTTGCTGACAGGGTTAAAGCTTCGCGAGGACGAAACAAGCATCGAATGGGTTAGCAGCAATGGACGAATCGAGAGTTTGGACAAGTCCCAGATCGCGGAGATCAAGACGTCGGAGCGATCGTTGATGCCTGAAGGCTTTGAGCAGTTATTGAGTCCGGAAGAGATTGCGGGAATCATCAACTACCTCAGGTCCAGTGGACCGGCAAAGGGAGATTCAAGGTAGTGTATCCGACTCCGCAGATCATTGGCCCGTACCGAATTGTAAGATTGCTTGGTCGTGGCGGTATGGGGACTGTGTACGAGGGTGTGCATGAAACGAATCGCGAGCGGGTTGCGATCAAGGTAGTATCGGAGGAGTTAGCTCACGAGAAACGTTTTCAGAGGCGGTTTGATGCCGAGATCCAAACGTTACTGCGGCTCAAGCATCCGACGATCGTGAGGATTATTGGGACAGGGGTGCACCAATCGGTGCCATTCTATTCGATGGAGTACATCGACGGAGTGAACTTGTACCAGAAGCTCAAGCGCGAGCCTCGCATCGGCTGGGAAGTTGTTTTAGACTGGGCGATCGACATTGCTAGTGCATTGAAGCAAGCTCATGATTTTGGGATCGTGCATCGGGATTTAAAACCTGCCAATTTGATGATCAACAGTCAGGGGCAGATCAAGTTATTGGATTTTGGCATCTCGAGGTTGTTTGGGAGTACGGGGGCGACGCAGGCGGGTTCAGCAGTTGGCACGGCGGATTTCATGCCACCTGAGCAAGCCGATGGGGTGGTTGCAACTCCAAGAAGTGATTTGTATGCGTTAGGGGCGATCTGTTATGCATGTTTAGCTGGCAGGCCACCTTTTTTGGGGAACAGCATCCCCGAGATTCTGTTCAACATCCGTTATGGTATTTACACACCTCTAGGACAGTTGGCACCCGAGGTGCCCAATGAGTTTAGTTCGCTTGTCGACGAGATGTTGAGTCGCGAACCTAGCCGGCGTCCGGCAACAGCCTATGCAACCATGAGCCGTTTGCAAGCGTTGCGAGTGGGGCTCAAGCGTCGAGGGGTAGAGTCACCTGAACCACCACCCGTAGCAGATACGACCAGGAGCCAAGAGCAAACGAGTGTTGATTTGAATTCGTTCCCCTCGGTCGCAGACCTATCCGATTCGCCTTACCATGACGCGACCCGCATCGATCCACCTAGGGATCCAGCAAAAGAGCCGGGACGGGCAGCTAAAGCCAAGTTTCCGGGTGCGAATCGTGTTGATACCGACTACAGCACGACTCCTGACTTGTCGGGTCGAACAAGAAATCCTACGGCGCATCTACAACCCCGTCTTGATGCAACGACTCAGGAGCCGGGCGATAACCGTTCGATCGAGGGTGTGGGATCGAGTGATGGGGACGCTGTCAGGCAGAGTTCGGCGTTTGCGGAGGTAACCGATTACGATCGGGCCAGAGCGACGATTTTTGGTGCTCCGGATCCTGTGGTCAAGGAGAAGGAGCGTTGGATGGAGATCGGTTTGATCGTCGGAGCCTTGGCTCTGTGTGGGGCGGCATTTTATTACTTTTCCAGACCGTTGGATCCGAGCCGACTTTACGATCCGATTCTTTCGGCGATGACCAACGGTGACGAGAATCGATTGCTTGAACTTGAAGAACAGATTGAGGAGTTCAAGCGGAAGTATCCCCAGGATCCAAGGTTAGAACAGATAAAGGCTGCGGCCGACGAGGTCGACTATATCAAGCGGTTGAGGCAGTTGCAGCGATCGAGTAGCAGCAAGGATCATGGGCAAGAGGCGATGGTCTCGGTCTTGCGTGATATTGTTCGCGGCAAGGAGATCGATACTGCAAGATCGAGAGCCAAGCTCGATTCATTTTTGTTGGCCTATCCCGATCATTTGCTGCTCGAGGACGAGCGGGCTTGGACTCGATTTGCTAGGCGTTTGCGGCTGAGCTACGAGTCGAATCGGGATCCGGATGCCGAGCGAATGAAATATTCGCAACTTGATAACCTGTATACGAGGATCATGTCGACCGAGCAGACCGAGTCCGAGAGGGCGCG
Organism: Pirellula sp.; assembly: GCA_046090945.1. GTDB lineage: Bacteria > Planctomycetota > Planctomycetia > Pirellulales > Pirellulaceae > JBKCUI01. Next base: position 1,115 of record JBJTAQ010000026.1, on the reverse strand, counting down.
GGCGCTGCAGGGTTTAGTTGATTTGTATAGTCAGGAGGATTGGGCTGGTCCGATCGTCTTGAAGGCATCCGGGGAATTAAAAATTCTGATGCTTAAGCCTTAGGGATAGGTAGGGATTCGGTTGAACCTGGGCATTTTCCAGGCTATGATTACGGGTTGGGACGGCCTGCCCTAATTGGAAGGGTTTTCTCAGGTCTGAAGTCCAAGCATGCTTGTTTGGAATGGCTCAAGAATTGAAATCGCCGATACGCTGGCGCGTGTCGGCGTTGTTGTTTTGGTATTTGACGAACAGGAAAAGACGTGGACGACCAAACGCTAGCGGTGCACAAGGCCGACACATTGATAGAGGCGATGGGTTGGATCCGTCGTTTCCGTGGCAAGACGACGGTGATCAAGTTGGGGGGTTCGTTGATGGCCAATCCCGACGCGATGCGGCACACTTTGATGGACATTATTTTCATGGAGACTGTCGGTATGCGCCCGGTGGTGGTTCATGGGGGTGGACCATCGATCAACAAGGCGATGGAAGCCGCGGCGATTCAACCGGTATGGATCAAGGGGCGGCGTGTGACGGATGCCAAGACGCTTGAGATCGTTGAGCAGACGCTGGGTTATGAGTTGAACACGTTTTTGGCCGATGAGGTTGAGCGTCTTGGCGGCCGAGCGATGAATTTGAATTTCCGGACAACGAATGTATTGTTTGGCGAGAAATTGCTTTTAGAGGAACCTGGGAGCGAACCGATCGATTTGGGGTTTGTTGGTCAGGTGACTCGTGTGGATCGTCAGACGATTGAGAGTCTGACTTATACGGGCCAGATCCCGTTCATTCCATCGATGTGCATCGACCAGCAGGGGCAGAAGTACAACGTGAATGCTGACACGGCGGCGATGGCCGTCGCGGAGGCTTTGGGAGCTGAAAAGTTGATATTCATCAGCGATGTCAACGGAGTGCGCAGGGACAAGGATGATCCTAGGAGTGTGATCCATTCGATGACGGCAGCTGAGGCAAGAGCGTTGATCGAGCAGGGAGTTATCAGCGGTGGCATGATACCGAAGGTGGAGGCATGCTTGGGGACACTCAATCGTGGGGTGGGTAAGGTTCACATTATCGACGG
>JBJTAQ010000025.1:0-7505 GCA_046090945.1 Pirellula sp. | reverse complement strand
TATTTCTACTTCTCGGCTAGGGAATCCGTTGCGGATGTACTTCCATCGGGAGGTTCTGACGCTTCGGATCCAGTCGACCGTTTCATCGGCTCGATCGCGAGCTGCAAAGACAGCTTCTCGGGGTTTGTAATCGACACCGAGGATGTTTTGCGAATTCATCCGTCCGGGTTTGGCGATCCCTGCCAGAGCCAAACTGGTTGCCGCAAGGTCGATGTGTTCGACCAAGTCATCGCGTACTTGACCCGAGCGGATGGTTGGTCCTGCGATGACAAGCGGTACGTGGATACCGCCGTCGTAGAGGAACTGTTTGTTTCGCACATGACTGATACCGTGATCGGTCATGAAGAAGATAACGGTCTTATCCAGATCGCCACTTTGTTCGAGTCGTTTGAGGATCGTGCCGAGTTGGTAATCGGTATACCGCACGCAATCGAGGTACTGCGCCCAATCTTCACGGATCACTGGGTGCTCGGGCAAATAGGACGGAAGCTTGACCGCATCGATCGAGGTAGTGCTGCCGAGCTCTGTTTGGACGCGGGCGGGCCAAGCCTCCTTGGGGGCCTGACCTCGGAACTTACCACCGTGCAGTTGGATTTGCACGAAGAAGGGTTGCTCTTTTTGTCTTAGAGCCCAATGCTGTTTGTCGTACGATTTGTCCGATTGCCATTCAAAGTTGTAGTCGGTTTTTGCCACAGGAACCTCTGGGTTTTTAGTCAGTTCTGCGGCGTCCTTGAGAAAGTGTTCCCAGGTCAAGTTGTTGACGTGATAGCCGGCTTGTTTGAAGAGTTCAGGTACAAGCGGGGTATCATGAGGTAAATGGATCGGATGGCCCGGAACACTCGAGCGATGGTTTTGCATTCCGTAGGCTGTTTGGTAGTTGCCTGTGATCAAGGCCGATCGAGAGATGCTGCAAATCGGTGCGGTGACGAAGGCTTTTGAGAATCGGACGCCGCGACGGGCAAGCGCATCGACATTGGGCGTTGTGATCGACTTTTCTCCGTAGCAGCTAAAGTGAGCCGACATGTCTTCGACGATCACCCAGAGGATATTCGGACGCTCGAGCGCCGGAGAATCCGCAGTTGGATCAGGGAACTGCTGCAGGTATCTGGTTTTGAATGGATTTTCGGTTACGGGAATCGCGTTTTCGTTGACCAGATAGGGGCCAACGGAGGACCACCAGGCTTCAAATTCCTTCGAGAGCATTGCGACAATTTCGGGGTTCTCGCCGGCGATATTTTTCGATTGTTGGGGATCGGCGATGACATCGAAGAGTTGCCAGTCGGGCTTCTTGGAGCCTTGGGCACTGACCAGCGTGTACCTGGTATTTCGCACGGCGGCTTGGCGATACTTTTGGGTTTCCGGGCTATCTCCTTTAGCCCATCGTCCAAAGTGGGTCATCAGGAATCGATCCTCCCAGGGTGCTTGAGGATTCTCGAGCAAAGTCAGCAGGTTTCTACCTTGAGCCTGCTGGTTCGCTTTTTCGGTGAGTTCGACTCCTGCGAGCGCAGCGATTGTTCGAAAGAAGTCGATATGGGCTGTCAGGGCTTGGCTGTCTCCGGGTTGAATTTTACCGGGCCATCGCCAGAAGGCATTCGCGCGTGTGCCGCCGAGCCAAGCGGTCCCTTTTGCTCCTCGCATTTGAGCGTTGTAACGCTGGGTCCCGATCGCCGAACCGTTGTCGTTCATGAAGATCACCAGGGTTTCGTCGGCGATTCCCAAGCGTTCGAGGTGATCGAGCATCCTACCGACGTTCGAGTCGATGTTTTCGATCATGCCGTAGAAGTTTTTGAGTTTGTTGTCTATATCGAGGTCTGCGAAGCGGGCTGCATCCTCGGGTTTGGCGTTGTACGGATCGTGGGGGGCGTTGGTAGCAAGCCAGCAGAAGAAGGGTTGTTTCTTGGAATCGGTTTGAAGCGAACCGATCCACCGCTGAGCTTGTTCAAAAAACAGATCGGTGCAATACCCTTTGGTCTTTTCGAATCGACCGTTGTGAAGGATGGCAGGATTGAAGTAGCTGTTGCCTGGCGCATCGCCGCAGCTACCCGGAAAGCTTTGTCCGATGCCGCCTGCTCCATGAATATACGATTCCTCAAAGCCCCTTCGGTTAGGCTGATAAGCGTCTTCGTCACCCAGATGCCACTTGCCAAAAGCACCTGTGCGATACCCGGCTTGCTGAAGCACTTGCGCGATGGTGATCGCATCGAGCGTGAGTCGCTCGCGTTCGAGGATGGTATGCGTAACGCCGTTGAAGAATTCATGCCGACCTGTCATCAGAGCCGAGCGCGTCGGCGAACAAGTCGGAGAGACAAAAAAGTTCTTGAAGCTTCGACCTTGGGCCTCGAGGCGATCGAGGTTGGGGGTCTTGAGATTTGGGTGGCCGTGCCCTGAGGTGTCCCCATAGCCTTGATCGTCGGTGAGAATCACCAAGATGTTGGGTCTAGATCCAGCTAGAGTTTCAGTCGGCGGATTTGCATGCGAGGCAGTCGAGGTGCACAGAAGGGCAAAAAGCGCGGATATTCCGGGTATCCAAAAAAGGAATTCCGTCAGTTTTTGATCGAAGAGGCAATTGGATTTCATGGCGCTAGATTCGCGGTATTTCATCAATCGAGCAGGTTGCGGGTGCATCAAATCACTAGAGGAATCTTACTCTACTTGTCGGCCTATGGCGATGATAGCAGCACCCTTCGGGTGTGGGGATTGGCTCTGGGGTGTAGAAGTTTTGTCGCCGATCGATTGAGTTTCCGGCGAATCTAGTTAGAGTGGCTGAATCGAACATCCGTCCGAGGAATCAACGCAACCAATCACCGCACAGATGAGCATCCCAGCCTCTGCAGACCCGAGCGACCCGAAAATCGAGCTTTCAGTCAAATCCGAACTAGCTCGACTCGGCAATACCAAACAGTGTCCCATCTGTGGCAGCGAAGTCCACGAGGATGCTTATCATTGCACCAAGTGCCGAAGTTTCTTTTGCTACCACTGCCGAGCGCATCTGGTAGCCAACGATCCGATACTCCAGTGCAGCAACCAAGACTGCGGGTACTACGGCAAGTGGGTATGCGGGGTGTGCAACCCTGTCTCCAAAAAGCAGGAGAGCCCTTTGGAGTACATCGAACCTGTCGATGGTTACTGGCCTGCATGGCTGGTCATTTCGGTTGTTCTAAGCATGATCGTCGGTTGGTACTTCGGATGGAAATCCGCCATGATCGCATTCCTGGGTTTGTATCCTGGCATGGGGTTCGTCCTGCAATCGATGGATATCAATATTTTCGGCAAGCAGCGCAAGGTGGTGATGGACAGAACCTCTGAAGTCCACTTGTGCATCTGCTGCAGCAAGCCGACCAAGAAGACAAGTTTGCGGCAAGCGGCTGGGTGATCGCGACATGGCACAGTTTTTGGTTAAATCTCTCGAAGGGATGCGTTACGTAGAGATTCATCTGAATCAGGAAATGGTTCGATGCGAATCCGGAGCGCTGAACTACCTCGTAGGAAATATCCGAATCCATTCGCAATTGGTCCCTTCGGTCGGCAGCCTCATTTCCTCATGGATGTCCGGTGAGTCGGTCTATCGTCCCACTTACACCGGTTCGGGAGTCATCACCCTCGAATCCTCATTGGGCGGTTTCCACGTGCTGGAACTCGATGGTCAGTCCTGGATTCTGGAAAAGGGCGCTTACTGGGCTAGCGAAGGCTCCGTCGACCTGAAGTTCTTTAAAGAGAGATTAATAACATCGCTCTGGGCTGGCGAAGGCTTCGTCTACTTGCAGAGCCAAGTCAGCGGGGAGGGCAAGGTTGTTGTAACGACCAAGGGGCCTGTCGAGGAGATCGATTTAGCAGAAGACCAAGAGGTCGTCGTCGACGGCGAGTGTGTCATTGGAAGGATGGCTAGCGTTCGATTCTTTATGCGTCGGCCAACAGAGAATTTCTTGGGAAGATTCACCGCCGGTGAGCCGATCGTTCGAGTCTATCGCGGACCTGGCAAGCTGCTTCTGAACCCTACCTACTACTGGCGTTACTACATGGCCCAAAGACGCCAGGTTTAGCTCGATTGCATGCATCGACCTGGTTAATCTGGGGGGGCTGCGCAATATTTGCGTCTTATACCTAGGAAATGTTTTATTCCTAGCGTATCGATCGTGCAGACTCCTTGGGTGCAGTTCCGATAGGACGATCGCGGAGTGATAGCGCCATGGCCCACCAGGTCCATTTGCTAGCACCCGCGTGACTCGAAGTGAGCAAGGGATGCCATGGATATTTTATCTCGGAAAAGGGTGCGTGGATGGATTGTACAAGGCTGCTTGGGAAGCGTTTTGCTGACTGGTTGCCATCCCGTCGACCGTTTTCATGCGTGGCGTGACTCGAAGAACGTCTCGTACTATCAGGACTTCATCACTCGGATCGAGGAACCGTGTCCGACCCGCTGCATGGAGACTGAAATCCCAGAGACGCTCAATCCGTTTGCGATAGAGAATCCAGCGGATTTACCGGTCATGGAGTTGAGTCTCCAGGACGCGATTCAGATGGCATTGCAAAACAGCGAGGTCTTGCGCAACATCGGGGGAACGGTGGTCACAGCCCCGCAAGGGACAGCGACTCAGATCGATCCAGCGCTAACTGATTTGAATCCTTTGGCGGGAACGCAAGCGGCGTTGGCGGCGTTCGATGCGACGGTTTCCTCGCAACTATTTTGGCAGAAGAACGATCTTCCTCAGAACTTCTCGCCCTCAGGTCTACCTCCTGAAATCGCTAATTTGCTCGGTGTGTTTGCATTCAACCAGACACTTGGAACGAACATCAATCAGATTCAGAAGCGGACTGCGACGGGTGCGACTTTTGCGTTGCGAAGCAACGTGATCTATGATCGCAACAATCGTCCTAACCGAAAATATGAAAGCGACTTCAGCGGCTTTATGGAAGCCGAGTATAGGCAACCGTTGATGCAAGGTGCCGGGACGACCTTCAACCGGATCGCAGGTCCCAACGGTGTTGTCGGCCAATACAATGGCGTGCTAATCGCGCGGATCAACACCGATATCTCTCTTGCTGACTTTGAGAACGGTGTGATCCGATTGATCAACGATGTCGAGACGGCTTATTGGGAGCTGTACTTCGCTTATCGATCTCTCGAAGCTCAGATCTCTGGTCGAGAGAACGCTCTGCGAACTTGGCAGCGGATTCGCGAATTGCAGAAAGTCGGATATCGGGGAGGGGAAGCGGATGCGGAGGCCCAAGCTCGATCGAACTATTACCTGTTTGCTTCCCAGCTCAACGATGCATTGTCGGGTCCCAATGGTCTGTACGCTGCAGAACAGCGGCTTCGCTACATGATCGGTATTCAAGCAACCGATGGACGGTTGCTCAAGCCCATCGATGATCCGATCCAAGCCGAGGTGATGTTCGATTGGCAAGCTTCGCTGTCCGACGCGACGAATCGGCGTGTCGAAGTCCGTCGACAGGAGTGGTCGATCAAACGCCGGGAGCTCGAACTCATCGCGGCGCGTTTGAACAAGAGGCCGCGTTTCGATGCGTTAACAAGGTATCGGTACCGAGCACTAGGTGATCACCTTTTTGGGGCCCGCAATCCGAGCGAGCCCACCGATAGCTTCTTTGCGAACCTAGGTACCGGTGACTACCAGGAATGGCAAGGTGGCTTTGAATGGAACTATAACGTTGGATTGCGTCAAGCATCCGCAGCCGTGCGGCATGCTCAATTGAATTTAGCTCGCGAGGTTGCTGTTCTGAAAGAACAGCAACTGCGTATCTCTCACGACCTAAGCAATGCAGCTCGGCAGATCTCTCGAAGCTACGAGCAGATGCAGATCAATTACAATCGGATCGAGGCTGACAAATTACAGGTTGAGGTGCTTCGCAATCGCTACGAAAAAGGTTTGATCAATATCAATTTCCTATTGCAAGCCCAGCAGCAGCTCGCAAATAGCACCAGTGCGTTTTTCAGGTCACTGGTCGACTATAATCTTGCGATCCGAGATTTCCATCGGGAGAAAGGATCGTTGCTGAATTACAACCAAGTCTCCTTGAGCGAAGAACCGCTCAACGGTTCGATGCTTTCAGGAGCATATGATCGGGGAAGATATTTCACACCCAGAGACAATCCCGAAGAGGTGGTGGTCCGAGATCGTATCAGCGCAGGTGCATTCGATCCGACCAGCGTTGGAACTCCATCGATGGGGGCTGCTGCAAACGATATCGGTGCCCCAGAAACGCTGCCGCCTGTTCAGACCGTCGAGCCATCGGCGCTGGCACCACAGATCCCGACGTTGGAGTCGTTGCCCAAGTGACTTTTGGGCAACTATGGGGTGTCAAATTAATTGGCGTCCAGCAAGTCGTCGAGTTCGACTCGCCAGTACCCAGAGGCTGACTTGTCGACTCGAAGCCTGCAGCCGAAGAGGCTCGATAGAACAGTGGAATCGAAAGCTACTTCAGTCCTGCCGTCAAACGACACGGAACCATCGCGGAGGAGAATCGTCCGGTCGATGCACGGAATAACTTCGCTGAGCTGGTGGGTTACCAGGATCAAGGTTGTGTGGTCTCGAGCGATCTTGGCAAGGTATTCGAGGAGTTGGCGTTGGGCTCGCAGATCGAGTCCAGCGGTAGGTTCATCGAGCACTAACGCCTTTGGCCGATGCGCGATGGCACGTGCCAAGAGCGTTCGCCGCCGCTCCCCGGTCGACATCGTCCCGAGTGTTCTCTGGGCCAGCCGGGTGATTCCCATGAGTTCCATCGCGTAGCGAGCCGACTCGAACATCGCCGGAGTGATCGACTCCGGGTCGGGCGTCAGCTCACTGGAAAAGAAACCGGTCAGGACAGCTTGTTCAGCCGTCAGTTTCCCCGATCGCCCTGCTTGAAAATGCTGATCGACTTCTCCGCTGACAAAGCCTAGTTGGGATCGCAAATCCCAGACGTTCCATTCGGTTTGGCCAAAAATGCTCACCGTACCGCAATGCCCATCGATGTAGGATGGGTAGATACTACGCATCAGAAGTTTCAGCAAGGTCGATTTACCGGAACCGTTCGGTCCAAGGATCGCCGTATGCTGACCTAGGCTGATGGAAAGCGACAGGTTCGACAATAGTCGGGCCGCTCCGCGCACGACCGAGACGTTCTGGATCTCTAGAATCGGGGGGGTGGCGAGGGCTGGATGAGGATTCGGTTGCATGGGCTGAGGATTTTAGCCTAAAACATTCAATTAGTTCATGCCGATCGGTTAGAATTATCGGTTCTATCAGTGCGCCGAATTGGACTTATCGCAAGTGGACTGGCAATGAGCAATGAACCGCCAGGAGATTCAACCAAGCCATCCGGCGCGGAGTCTCCAAAAGATCGCACGCTACCCGATGGGATTACTCGTCCCCTGGATTTCGACGACCAAACCCAGCGTATGTGGGTACCCGATGTAGACTTCGACTTCGAATTCACGTCCGATTCTCATCCGCCGGATCCTGCGAAGCCGGCTCATGTCTCCTACCAACGCCGAGCTCCCGTTCTGG
>JBJTAQ010000024.1:0-3251 GCA_046090945.1 Pirellula sp. | reverse complement strand
GGTAGGTCCTCCTGTCCCTTGCCTCGGAAATCGATGTTCGCAAAGATGGCGAAACGATTCGGATACTTGCTCCAAAGATAGTTCGCATGCGCATCGAGTTGCGATCCGAGCTGGCCGTCGAGCGAGACGCTCACTGCGATGCGATTTCGATCCATCATCTCGACGTAGCGATCGAGCAGCTCAGGATCGTGCTTTCCTTTGATGTAGAAGTGCGTATGAACATCGACCACTGCCCAGGTGGCTCTTTCGACTATGGTTTCCGGGACACGGATACTAGCTGTCCGTTCGGCAGAACTGCTCTGCGCAACGAGCCATAATGAGCTTGTCGATAGACAACATACGAAGCAGCCAATCATTAGCAGCACATGGCGAACCCTATTGCAGTGATAACCGATGATCATTGGGACATTTCCTCGATCAGTGATGAAAGCCCACTGCGGTAGTCGGGATATTCCAATCGGATCGAGTAGTCCTCCATAAGCCTTCGATTGCTGACTTGCTTGTTGGCTTGACCACGTCGACCGATATTCTCTAAAGAAGAACATTCGCTGTATTGGGGAACTGGAAGATTCAGCTTCTGGGCGATGAATGCATAGTAGTCTCGTCGCTTGGCACTATTGCCATCGCTGACGCAATAAAGACTATGTTTCACAGGGCCTTGAGAAACACTTGCGATCACTTGGGCTAGATCATCGACGTGAATCAGATTCAGGTAGCTATCCGGGTCGACTTGCAAAGGCTGACCGTCTCGGATCGGCTGAATGTTGGGAATCCGACCAGGACCATAGATCCCGGCGGGTCGCAGAATCACATGCTCGAAACCGGAATGCTCAATCCACTGCTCGGCCTGCAGTGCATTGGCCGATCCGGGTCGCGTCGGCCCAACACTAGAGTTTTCATCGACCCACCTTGCGGAAGCTTCTGCAGTCGCTGGGGTAGCAAAGACGCCAGTGGTCGACAGATAGATCCAGCGAGGATGGTGCGAGCTACCCTGTGGGTTGATCCAAGCGGCCGCGTGGCTTAATCCCAGAGCGTGGGAGGGTGCTGCATGCGTGACTGCGACAAGGACTGTTGCCAGGGGGAGCGGCGACCCATGGCTATCGAGTCTTGGAGGGATCGAGGGAGATTCCAGCCAGTCCCAGACGATCGGTTCGACTCCTAGTTTTTCTAGTTCCTTGGCTCTCTGATTCGAACGGGTGACGGCCAAAACTCTTTGGCCTTCTTGCCGCCAAAGCTCGGCAACCCGCTGGCCTACGTAGCCACAACCAAAAATTATCCGGGTTTTGCGGTCCGATTGGGGATTTGACGGGCTGGGGATCTGGGACATGGACTATCCTTCCGAATCGTTACGAACGGACCTGCAAAGGCGATTCTTGGCTTTCCGGAGTGAACTTTCTAAAGTTCTAGAGTGTAGAGGGTTTTAATTTGAGCTCTGATAGCGAATAATCGGGGCTATTATACCTAGTCTTGGGTGGGTCTTGGGTAGACCGTACTCAAGACCTACCGCGTGGAATGCATACCGCGATAAGGGAAATGTCAATGCTTGAGCCAACGAGCGAAAGCTGCACTTCGAAACTCTCGAACCGACGCTCATCGGTCGCTTTGGTTTGGCTCCTTTTTTACTTGTTGGGTTTCCAGGTCCTAGCTCAGGATGTGTTGCCCGAGGCACCGGCAAAACCAAGCGTTCCGCCTCCGAGTCAAGCGACCTCGCAGAGCGAACCACAAGGTGCCACCTACGTATCGCTCGATCCAACTTTGGATCGCTTGTTCATGGGCGAGGACCCAAAAAACTTAGCGGACCTGAAGGCTCTGCAATCGCAGCAGTCGAAGGTCGCCGCAAAGATCAATCAAGTGACCGTCAACCTACAGCATGGTAGCACCCAAGGTAGTGGCGTGCTGATCAACGAGGACGGATATATCCTGACTGCGGCGCACGTCGCAGGCAAGCCCAAGCAGAAGATGTGGGTCGTCCTCAGCGACGGACGACGGGTCGAAGGCGTCAGCATGGGAGTCAACCGAGACACCGATGCAGGATTGGTTCGCATCTTAAAAAATCGTGACCCCAATGGCAATCCCTGGCCTTATGCAGCACTGCCTGCCGTAGGTGAACGCGTCAAAACAGGTCAGTGGTGCATTGCCGGCGGCCATCCAGGTGGATGGATGTCGGACCGTCCCGCAGTGATCCGCGTTGGTCGTATCCTCAGAGTCACCGATTCGACGATCGTCAGCGACTGCTCTTTGATCGGGGGGGATAGCGGCGGACCTCTATTTGATCTTCAGGGCAAGTTGATTGGCATCCACAGTCGTATCGGCATCGATGTCGATGACAACATGCATGTTCCGATGAACGTCTACATGGACTCATGGGATCGACTTGCCAACAGCGAAGCCTGGGGAGTTCTGCCAGGTTTCAGGCCTATCATCGGCGTCACAGCGGATCGCCAATCGGATACCAAGAACGAATGTGTCATTGGAACCGTTGCCCCGCGCGGACCGGCGGCTAAGGCGGGGATCATGCCCGGAGACCGCATCGTCAAACTCAACAACGCGGAGATAACCAGCTTTGACAGGCTCAAAGAGGAAGTCGATTCGTTGGTTCCCGGCGAGCGAGTCAACGTCGAGGTCTTGCGCGACGGTCAAAAGCTGAGTCTCAAGTTAATTGTTGGGGTCTCAGACGAACCCTAGGGCATTGGAAAGTTAGCATCATGAAGTTTGGGATCGATAAGTTTTTCTTGATCGGGTGCTTGGCACTCTGGGGGCTAATGCTCGCAGATCGAAGTTTGCGCACGGGTGATCCAAGATGTTTCGATGGTTCGTGCGGTACACCATCGCCCAGCTTGCAACTCCCCGCGAGCTTCGATACCGACCCGCGCAGCCGAAGTTTCCAAGCACTTGAAGAGCAGAAATCCGAATCCGAAAGCCTCGAGAAAGATCAGCCAGTTCCTTTGGGAGAGTATCGATACGAGTTAGGTCGGGATTCGAACGGTTTGCGACTGGTTCAACAAGAGATGCGCAGGCAGGTCGGCCGCGGGCGGGAGAACCGTTTCTTTAGTTCTCGGGCCAACCAACGCAGCCAATACGCTACCCTTCGAGCCTTTCGCGAAGCGATCGGTGAGCACTGGAAATCTACCGTTCAGATCTTTGGCGACAAAGGCCAAGTCGCCTTGGGCGCAATCGCTCGGGCCGATGGCTGGATCGTGACAAAGTCCTCGGAGATTCCTGAAAAGTCCGTCGAGATTCGTTTGCACGAC
>JBJTAQ010000023.1:0-1711 GCA_046090945.1 Pirellula sp. | reverse complement strand
GATTTTTTTATTTCCTCCAGCCACCCAGGGATCGCCTCAAGAGGCGGCTCGGCCGCTTCGTACTCGAGAGCCACCCAACCGCTATAGTTCGAATCTTTGAGGATCCGAAGTATACGGCCCAGATCGGCCAATTCTCTTTTGCCCCCTGGAAACATCTCGACCTTGATCTGCGCGTTGATCGCATAAGGAGCGATGCTGGCGAGCTCCGCATACGGATCTTCGGTGGAGCGAAAATTCCCGGAATCGAAATTCACTCCAAAGCTTGGGGCTTGTACCGCACGCACGATTTCCAATAGTCCCTCGGCTCTGGCCGTCACACCACCGTGGTTCTCGAGCGCTAAATAGACACCTTTGGTGTGGGCGTACTTACAGGCTTCTTCGAGCGTTTCGACGCATCGGTCGCGAGTGGCTGGCCAAGTATCCTCTTTAGGCTGGTTCCCTGCGAAAACCCGTATAGCTCCTGCACCAAGTAGGGCGTAGCGGTCGATCCAGAGTTTCGTGTGTTCGAGATCTCGCTTTCGTTTGTCGTCATCCTTTTGACAAAAATCATTCGCGATCGCGCCGCCAGAGACACTCACACCGCGTCGTCGGCAGTGCTCCTTGAGTTCGACGATGTACCCGTCATTGACATCGGAGGGAAAGTAATAGCTCGTTAGTTCTGCTCCCGAGAGCCCTTGCTGGTGGCAGTAGTCAACGAATTTGAACAGGTCCCATCCGTCTTTGTTTCCTTTGAGCAGATCTCGTAGCGAGTAAGCCGCCAAACTCAGTTGCATGCGGCTCGGGGCGAGCCTCGATACAGGCTCAATACCGAAGGATTTCTCCGCAAAAATTAGACTTGGTGCCAGCAGGCCCATCGAGCCAACAGCACCAAGTTTCGACAAGAGTTCACGGCGAGTTTCGATGGCAACCATCAGCGCAGGTCCTTTCAATTTGGGGGGTTGCTTGGATCTTCCGAGAGAGAACGCAGACAGCTTTCTATTTGACTTCTTCAGCAGTCATCTTGTAGATCGCGTAATGTCCACCGTCAGGATAGCGAAAGGATTCGGAGTCGATCTCGAGTTTACCTTTGACCGAGACGACGCGAGTGGAAAAGGTCGCCGTTTTGCCCGTTTGCATTTCAACGATCACACAGTCGTACAGGGCAGCACCTGGTCCGAAACAGCATTCCTGGTTGTCCCGAACCAGCACAAACTGTTTGATCCCAGTTTGCTGGAAAACCGAAGTTGGCAGGATAAACCCCCGAAGCTTGACGGTCTTCTTGTTCAACTCTTCAATCTCTTTGGTAATCATTTCCTTTTTGAAAGCGCCATCCTTTTCAATGTCAAATTTCAGGTCATCGAAAGTGATCTCACCTCGTTTTCGGGCCGCATCCCGCGCTTTGCGTTCCTCGGCCAATTGCTTTTCCGTCTTGGGCGGGTCGGCTTTCGCGGGTTGCGGACGCCGATCTCGATTCGCTGCAGGCGATCCGTCGGGTGGAGAGACTTTGGACGCAGGCTCCTGAGACTCTTGAGCCATAGCTTGAATACCGGTTGTAGCCCAGGAAACCAGAACGGCTAAAAAGACCCAGCCAGCGACGCCTCGGTCGAGAAATGCAAGGCGACTGGTAGGGTTATTGGATGGTTTACACATTGAGAATTCGTATCTTGATCGGGATTCATTAGTTTGCCGCAAGGAGCCCGAGAACGGGGTTTGCGATAGATTCATTCGGTCG
>JBJTAQ010000022.1:0-2449 GCA_046090945.1 Pirellula sp. | reverse complement strand
TATCCATTTTAAAAAATTGAAATCACCGGCTTCAGGCGGCTCGCTAATGTATCGCTTTCTTTGAAGCCGCTAAGCGTTTTAATTGGTGCTAATGGCAGCGGCAAAACGTCATTACTGGATTGCTTGAGCCTACTTGCCGCTTCTGCGTCGGGAAATCTCGTCGAATCAGTTTCAAACCTTGGCGGCTACACGTCCTTGCGCACGAATCTGTCCGAGTGGAGTTGTCTTGCTACGGAGTTTGATTTGGTACAAAACACAGCCACTGGAAAACCCTTAACTTACCTGCTTCGAATTGAGCCAAGTGGCGTCGATTTCTCTATTTCCGAAGAAACACTATCTCAAGATAGAGGTCAACCAAACCCGTTTCTGCATATAACCTCCTCACGCAGCAATATCCAATATTTTGACTCTTTGGATCAACGCAAGCTCGTGCGTCCCACCTGGGACATCAATCCTTCTGAGTCTGCGTTATCGCAGGTTCCGAAAATGTTCAGCGAGCCAGAAGAGTTCAGAAGGAATCTTGCTTCTTCAACGCATTACCATGTCCTCGATGTTAGTCCCAAGGCTCCTGTCCGACTGCCTCAGCCCATGCGCACTGCAACATTGCCGGGAAAAGATGGAGAGACACTTGTGTCTTGTTTGTACATGATTCGTGAGACGGATCAAGATCGCTTCGATTTGATTCAGGATACGTTGAGGGCTGGGTTTCCGAACTTCGAGCGACTGAACTTCCCTCCGGTAGCAGCCGGTACGTTGGCGATGACTTGGAAGGATCGCACAAGCGCTAATCCGTTTTACATGCACCAACTTTCGGAAGGTACGCTTCGATTTTTATGGCTTGTTACGTTGCTCAACTGCCCGGAATTACCTGCCGTCACCATGATCGACGAACCAGAAGTCAGTCTACATCCAGAACTATTGTCGGTTCTAGCAGATTTGTTTCGTGACGCCTCTAACCGTACACAACTGATCGTGGCAACGCACTCTGACAGATTGGTTCGATTCCTTACGCCCGATGAAGTAATCACAACCAACATGGGCGACGATGGCACTACCACATTTCAATGGGGGACTGAGTTCGATCTCGATGAATGGCTCAAGGACTACACTCTTGACCAGCTTTGGGGCATGGGACGCCTGGGAGGTCGAGCATGAGAATAGCAATTCTAGTGGAAGGAAGGACGGAGCGAGTGTTTCAGCCCTACTTACGCTCGTTTCTGAATGGTCATTTGCGTGGCCAGATGCCAAAACTGGATTTCGTACCTCAAGATGGAGGAATACCCACGAATGAAAAGTTATTGCGAGTAGTTGAGAATCTGCTGCATGATCGCAAATCCCCCGCCGATGCGGTGATTGCGCTTACGGATGTTTACACAGGCAAGAACCCACCTCTCTTCACGGATGCAAATGACGCCAAGCAAAAATTGAATCAATGGGTTAGAGGAAATCCAAAATTCTATCCTCATGTGGCATTACATGACTTCGAGGCATGGCTATTGCCCTATTGGTCCAAGATTCAGCGATTGGCAAAGAGCAATCGAACTTCTCCCGCCCCGAATCCAGAAACTGTGAATCACGGCAATCCGCCTGCCTATCGATTACAGGAAGTATTCAGGACTGGTGGTCACAAAAAATCTTACACAAAAACAATTGATGCTCCAAGAATTCTCAAGGGTGAGGATTTACTGGTATCAATCAATGCTTGCTCTGAATTGAAATCCTTTGTCAATCGAATCATTTCCCTCTGCGGTGGCACGCTAATTCCATGATTTCTGCGCCACACTAATTGTGCCATCGGTGAAATCCGTTGGCCTTGCGATTTTCACCTTCTGCAACTGTCCGCAAAACTCCAGGAAGTATCCACGCAGAAGCGGGAAGAGAAGTAGACTCTCGTGAAGTGCCTTGTTGTCTGATTTGTGAAATTCTGTGAAATCCAAAATCGGCATTTCGTCGAGCATTTCACAGAAATGACATAAGCCCTTGAGAATCAAGGGCTTATGAAATACACCCATCTGGATTCGAACCAGAAACCTTCGGTTCCGTAGACCGATGCTCTATCCAATTGAGCTATGGGTGCAAAAGATCTCGCAACGCTAAGAGTATAACGAGCTTCGATTGGGTGATAAAGTCCAATCAAACACTTTCTATTCGCTTGCAAATTACAAGAAAATCCGCCAGGAAGCGGCCTAAAGGACGCTAATGTGGACGTGGCCATCGGGGTTTTTGTTCCCAAACAGCCCGAAGGTACGTTCCGCGGTTCGAACGCTTATGCTGGTCGCGTCCGGTCCGATCCTGTGGTTCGTTTGGATCAATAAGATTCACCGATTAGGACCGAACCGCTGCACGTACCCTACCGGGGAAGCTTCCGTACGCTTTAGCTTGACTGTTTAGATGCCCTCAGACACGCTTCGCAGGCTCGGCAGGAAGACGGCTGGGGACAGCCGTCGTA
>JBJTAQ010000021.1:0-1288 GCA_046090945.1 Pirellula sp. | reverse complement strand
GCCAAGGCTTTGAAAGATCGCAAATCGCAAAGAGCCCTGATGCAGTTCTTCAAGCCCGAGAACTATTTTGAAGTTCGCGACGCGCTCCGGCAGGTCGGTCGCAGCGATCTGATCGGTGAGGGTTGCGATTGCTTGATTCCGTCCAAGCCACCTAAGGAAGCGATTGAAAGGCGACGCACCGACGCCAATGCTCGCTTCCGTGGAGAATACGTCCACACGATCCCGAACAACTCCGAAGGCCCCTCAGACGGTGGGCCCGGAAAACCTGCTGGTCAAGCTTCGAAACCCCCGAAGGGCCAGTTCCGAAAGGGGCCCAAAAAGCAGCAGCGGCCCGGTCCAAAGGGAGCTAACGGTAACGGAAAAACTCCGGGAGTCGGCTACAGACCTGGTCGGAGAGTCCCGTAACCCTCGTATTTCCCGGAAAATGCCGTCCATTCACGGCCCGGTCGGAGCGTTTTGCTTAGAGAAAGTTGCGAGTTCTCCTTTTATCTGTGCTATTTTGGATACAATAATAATGGTCTATTCCTCAGCAGCTCTAGGGTCTCCTAAACCTTGATAAGGCTCCCGGTCATGCGACAACTTTTCCTGCGACAAACGCGATCCAAGCAATCTCGAATGCGAGGCTTTTGGATTCGATCTTTGGCCATATCCTGCCTCGCAGTTCCATCGTTCGAACTCTCGGTCCAAATCCAAAGCGTGTCTGCTCAGGATGCAGCGGCCCCGAACTATCGCACAAAAACTCTGGATCCTGCGGTCTGCAATGACGCCAAGGCCAAGGAGAAGAACGAAAAGTTCAAGCCTGAGACTTTCGATATTGCTGCGATCGAAGCTTACTACCAAAACTGCATCTTTGTCCGATTGGCCCAGCCGAGCGCAGAGTCGATGAATCGGGCTCGGAATGAAGTGCTTGCCGACATCGAGGTAATGGAACGAAGGGCAAAGCAAAACCCTGAGATGCTCGCCGAATATAACAAGATGGTCCTCAGGCAGATTAAAGAAATTCTCTCGAAGGACAACGAAGGCAAAACGTACCATCCTTCGGCTCGTGTGGTGGCTGCCGTCATCGCTGGTCGAATCAACCGAACTCCAGCTGGTACCAACTCAGGAGGACAAGGTGACCCGGTGGCTACAAAACTCTTGATCGATCTGCTCGATCCCAAAGAGGCCGAGAACGATGGAATGATCGCCACAGCTCTTTCGTACCTGCCTCGCCATTGGATGTATCCATCGGTCGATGCAACGGGACTCGAACGAGCCCAAGCCCAGTTCTTGTCCAACCTACAAGCTT
>JBJTAQ010000020.1:0-2335 GCA_046090945.1 Pirellula sp. | reverse complement strand
CCAACGGGAACATGACCCGTCGGACACTCAAATCGGACAATTCGTACATTGAGTATACCTATGACCATCGAGACCGATTGACGGACGTTCGGTACAGGACCTCGGCTGGCACACTGACCAAACGGGTACATTTCGGCTACGACGCGCTCAACCGCCGCTATCTGCAAACCGTGGAAAACGGATCGGGCACGGTCCTGTCGACGGTCTATTACGTCAACCAAGGATTTCGCAAAGACCGAGGCGATGCCGGTGATGAGATCGCGTTGCGATTGGATGGCGCTGGGGCAGTGATCAGCCGCTACCTGCACGGTTCTATGGTGGACGAAGTCCTCGCGGAGGAGAACATCGGCTCGGGTGGCGCACGCGACGTGCTGTGGGCGATGACGGACCATCAAGGCTCGGTGCGAGACCTTGCACGTGTGACTTCGGGCACTGCCTCCATCGTCAATCACATTGTCTACGATGCCTTCGGCAAAACGGTCTCGGAAACGGATACAGCCATCGCGCACCTGTATGGGTACACGGGCAGGGAACTCGACAAGGAAACAGGCCTTCAATACAACCGCGCACGGTACCTCGATCTAGTCCTTGCCCGCTGGATCAGCCAAGACCCTGAGAGTTTTGCGGCCGGGGATACGAATCTGTATCGCTATGTTGGCAACCATCCTAGCTACGCGACCGATCCGAGTGGGTTGGTCGAGAGATCACCCGTCACGGTGATGTTTCGGTCTAGACGCGAGTTTGAGGTCGCCAACGAGGAATTCACGCAATATTGGATAGGACCCTGGTATGGCCGCCAAATGAAAAACCCAACCTACGATAGAGCGCTACAGTATAACTATGGCGTTACAAATGAGTCAGTCATATATGCGTTGCTTGGGATTGATGTTGAGACAGCGGAGTCAACTTTACGCACAACAACAGTATACGGCGAGCGATTTGGATACCTTGAGGTCAAAGGCACGACGAATGACGGTGAAGAACGGACATGGTATGGAATGTTCGAAGGCGGTTACGGAGGAAAGGAGCATATTGGGTACACGTTTTACCCGTCTGAAGAAACGCTGCGCTATAACTTGTCGGCAATAAACAAACTAGAAGCACTACAATCCATCGCCAACTCCTGGGGGATCGCAGCCTCAGCCGCACAATTGGCCTCGATTCCACTCAATGGCAAGCTTATCCCTCCTAAGTTCTCACAACAAATTGCCCCAGTTAGGCGATCGGGTATCGATTTTGTCGGTGCAGACGATGTAGTCGCTGCTGAGGCAGCACTTGAACGCATGGTCGCTCGTCTCAAGGGTCTGAAGTCCGGAGGCAATCACGCTGTCATGGAAGTCGAAGCGTTTGGGTCGAGGGCTGGGAGCACTTGGAAAGGTCGTGGGGCCTTGCCCGACTCTGACTTGGATATCATCATTCGCGACATTCCTGGAGCATTCGAAACCGGCGCGAAGGGAAGTACAAAGCTTCGCAAACTGCTCGACGACATCAAGTACGATTTCTTCAACGAGACTGGAATCAAGGTCGATTTGAAGGTATGGACAGACGATCCGTTTATGCGATCTCGTATGGCCCCTCCATTCAAGAAACTATAGGTCGATCGATGATTCAATTGAGAATAGACGGGATTGAAACTGAGTACGACCTTGCTGGCACGATGTTTCAGAAGGAGCCATTTCCAGGAGGACATTCGTATTCGTTGGATATAGAGGTTGACCCCGAGCTTTTTGATTTCCTCAGCCCAAACTATGACTACGACCCCTCAAACGAAGACATAGCGTCGTCTGTGTTGAGCAGATTGACACGGCTACTCCGTGGAAATTCCGAACGAGATTGCAAGTACTACCTCAACTCAATTCATACGTTATCGGTCAGCAAGGATTTTCGACTTAGGTTGACGGGAGTGTGCTCCGATGTAATCTAGCTTTGCTCCAGTTAATGCAACTTCTGGTTCTGCGTACAATGCCGCCAACTTTGGAGAAGTACTTGGTGGTTGGTCCCGTGAAAACGGGTACATTCCTGCTCAAAATGTGGCTGGTCTAACGGTGAAGCAGGCGAAGCAACTTGAAGCGAGAATTCTAGAGGTCATTCCCGGCGCTGAAGGCGTTCGCACTTCGGCGCTGCAGAACATTCTGGAAAAAAGCGTCCGAGAACTCGGCGCTATTAGGTGAGTTGATGGTGCGGCGTGAGTTTCTGTTACGGGCCGAATTGTGGTCGTATTTTTGGCCGAATTGAGACGGTAGAGATTTAGACCTTTTTTTGGTGTGATGGCCGAATTGTTGCGAATTTTGGAGCGGACCAATACGATGTCACGGGCCGAGTCGACTCTCGTGGG
>JBJTAQ010000019.1:0-3451 GCA_046090945.1 Pirellula sp. | reverse complement strand
GCAGGGGATTGCTTGATTTCACCACCCCCCAGCGGGGGGTTAATCGTCGGCGCTTTTATGCTCCATTTCAGTCGCTTGACCATTCCGATTACGAAAGATAGCATGGCTGGGGTAATGATCGCAGGATGCGATTTTCGCCATTACGAAGTTGGTTTTGCGAACGCACGCCCGGGACGATCTCGGAAGCCTTCGCATAGGTTTTTAGCGAGTAGCTTTAAGGAGTCTCCCATGGCGTCGATCCTACAGCGGCATTTCATCAGCTTGGCACGTTTGCAATCGTACAAACGCAGACGCTCTTTTTCCGAAAACAGTAGCGATCGTCCATCTTCTAAGCCCCTATTTATGCACTCGCGTGCTTTCGTGTCTCGTCAGGAATCAAACGTGCGAACCACGAGGTTTTGACCGGGTTGGTCTGAATCAAGAACAAAATCGAAGCTGTTATTTTCAATAATTGAAACCCATAGGTGAGTAGGTACTTGGAGAGTTAAGAAATGGTTGATCGTGTGAGAAATGCTTGGAAGGGAACGTTTACCGAAGAAGAAAAGAATCAAATCATTTCGGATTTGGTCGCACTGAAGAAAGAGCAGATCGCTGGATTTTTGGAATCTGTTGGGCAGAAAAAGAATGGCACCAAAGAGGACATGCGCCAGCGGATCGAGAATGCGTTGGAGGACGGATTGGTTTCGATCGACAAGATCGTCCACTTCGTCGATGAAGTGATTCCTTGGGGGAAGCAGCATGTGTATATGTTTCGAGGGCCGAAGTCCCCAATCGCCACTTGGCGTGACGAGACATGGGTTTTCAATCGGCTCAAAAAGCATGGCATGCAAAAGTATCTCAACAAAAGCCTGCCTCTGATCCTTCCCGAAGCGATGCAAGTTTCATCGATCTGCCATGACGAAAAACATCTGCGGATCACAGCAATCAAGAAGCGGGATTGGTACGAGAGGAACGAAAAATACGATTCCAAAATGAAATCCGATGAGGGCAAGAATGTGGAGCTCAGGGGGTACGAACACGAAATCGTTCGAAGTTTAGTTGCCTTCGAGTGGGACCTAGTCCTCAACGAAGCGACCCTGCAGATCGCCCAGCTGCCCCACGGGACCGAGTACTCGACGATTGCCGACGAGTTCTTTGAGTTGACCCAAGACTGGATCGATCGCTCCTTATTTACGGAAATGGATCTGCGAAAACCCATCGCCAGGCTTCACGAACTTGAAGAGAGCGGACTTGGCGAAACTAGATCCCATACGATCAACTATCGAACGCTGCAAGGGAGGCGAATCGAAGCCAAGAGCGCTTCGATGGACGATCCACTCCTTGGTGAACAACCGATGGACAGTCTATTGCGAGCCGTCAGAAAAAACGGGGTCGGCCAAATCGGTAATTTCTACTGGATACCGACAGCCAACAACCATCGAAACCCATTGAGGTCGGATGTCCATGTGATTGTGGTTGCTCCGCAGAATCGAATCAATTTCCCCACTCCCAATGACGAACCATCGGTGCGGTATGTTCTTTCAAGAATCCGAAGCCATTGCAACTGATAGTCTTGATCTGCGCAAAACCGTAGAGCAAGTCGACCACCTTCTAGCGACGATCTTCAACATCGCCCCACTTAGGCCCGAGGATTTCGCCTGGAAGCTGGGTCTGGATGCAAACCAAGTGATCGTGGTTTTCGAGATACTCACTAGCTGTGGTGTGCTTCGAGCTGAATCGGTAGTCGAGTGCCGTGAATGCCAAAACCTTGTTTTGGTACCTCCGCTCGAGCAAGACGATGCACAGGAGTGCGGGTTTGAGTGCTCTGGCTGCGGATGCTCCGTAGAGCGATCCGCTCCGGTGGTCACTGTTTATCGACTGACCGCAGAAACGCTAGCTCGCCCGAAACCATCGGTCGCGACACTAAATGTCGAGTCGGCACTTCGGGAACTTGACCAATATCCAAACGTTTTTCGTCGGCTCGGCCAGTATTGGGTCATCAAGTACGATTCGGAGATGGTTATTCTGAACTCCTCGGGCGGTTTGTCTTACCTTGCACGATTACTGGTCGATCCGGGACGAAAAATCCCCGCTGCGTTTTTATTGGCGGCGGAAATGGGAATCGATCCAAGAATCCCGGTTGGCAGCTCGGGGCCAGTATTGGATGACCAAGCCCTGGCTGCCTATCAGAAAATCTACCTTGAAATCACCCGTGATTTCGAGGAAGCAAAGAGAGACCACGATCACGCACGGATTGCAGAACTGGAGGCACAAATGGAAACGTTCTCTGCCCAGATCGAAAGTGCAACCGGACTTGGTAAAAGGAAACGAGAGAACTCAGATCCAGAGCGGGTTCGCAAAAACGTCTCCAACGCCGTCACCAGAGCAATCGATGCCGTCGCCGTCGAGCACGTGCGGCTTGGCAAGCATCTTCGAAACTCGATCACCTCCGGCTCCGTTTTCAGTTACGATCCCGAGCGAGATCCGCAGTGGATAGTTTGATTTATATTTGAAAACCGCTTTTTGAGTCAGATCATAGATTTAACTCGAAAAGAGAACGTAGAGCGGAAAAAAGGATAAAGCAGGCTCCGGTGATTCCATACGGGGAAACAATGTGAATGGACTAAATCAGCTAATCGCTTTTTGAAACAATGGCGTGCCAGCTAGCATCCGGTAAGATCTCGATTCAATGGCTGTCACCAAGAGAGTTACGCGGCAATGCTGAAATCCACATGAAAGCTCGAGATTCATACAGCGAAAGTTTGTTCGACAAAAACGTGCTTCCTATTGGCAACTCATCAGCTTACGAAAGGCAAAAATGAACAGAAAAGACTTTGATTGGGATGATTATCTAGCGCAGGCTTCATACCGAGAGGTTGTTGACCTGTCGCCAGCGCTTTCAATTGATAAGCCACCCACAATGTATTCGCCCGATCACTCGCTGCTCTATCTCTCTTCGCAAGATCTTGACGTGCTTACCGACGATGTGTCCCAACTCCAGCAACTTCTAAAGTTGGTTCTTGAAACGTACCGCTATTCGCAAGAACCTGGATTCGAGAAAAAACGACTCGCCGCAATTACCGACTGCTACGAAATCTGTGGACTGCTTGTGCAGTGCGGCGTGGATTCAGATGAATACCTAAATCCAGATTTATTGCTGAACTCCAAAGATTTGTAGTAAGCAGTGAGTCCAATTAAATGGGGAATCGTGCATTCATCTGAGCACCATTCCCCCATGACCTAATGACTCTCCATCCTTCGCCACGCCGGCCGCCTTAGCGAAATCATCTTCGGTAACTAGCAGATAACCTTGCTGGGCGATTCGAGGTGAGTTACCAAGCCAGGAGCAGACGACGTGCAGCGGGAACTCTCGCTGCAGTACTGTTTTTGAGAGCAAGGTTGCAACCTGCGGTCTACGGCATCTACGCTCGCGGGCATCCGCCCTGGCTCGCTTGGTGCCTACGACCGCTCG
>JBJTAQ010000018.1:0-2243 GCA_046090945.1 Pirellula sp. | reverse complement strand
CCCAACTCAAGGATCGAATTATCGACTTGAGAACGATGATGCCCGAAAACTATTTAGTCGGCTTCGCATGTCTATTGACCTTGGGCGAGTTCGGCTATCTCGACTCGTTGCCTGTGGTCGAAGGTTATACGACCGAGGCCGCCGATGCATTGAATTCAGCGGGCCGCTGGGCCAAAGAACAAATCCAGAAAGCCTCCAAGTAATGAGGCACACTTACAAGCCGGATTGTGCCAAAATCGCATCGATTTTGGCTGCTAGGATGAAATCGTTCTCGCTCAAGCCGCCGATTGCATGGGTTGTCAACTCGATCTTGAGGTTTCTATAACCGGTCAAGTGCAGGTCGGGGTGATGGCCTTCGGCCTCCGCCAACTCGGCGATTCGATTGACCGCTTCAATCATTTTCACAAAGTTCCTGAACTGAACGGATCGGTCGATCCATTTGCCATCCGGTCGCAATTCCCAGTTCGGGACGGCCGACCTCTGTGATCGGGCCTGTTCAAGCGAGCAGGCTTCCACACCCCCCTCGCAGGGAATGCATTTCTTTTGGAGCAATTCATCGCTGGGTGAACTCATAGATTACAATTCCTGAAGTGGTCCGAGAGGTGACTAATTTTGTGGACTGTTTTTCCGGAATGATTATAACGCGATGGCTAGAGCCTACCTCCTGTGCCGCTTGTTCCTCGTGGGTTGCTTGTTCCTCGTGGGTTGGTCGCTTGCAATCGGTTGGCGATCGGCCCAGGCTACCGATTGGCAGGAACGCAACGCAGAGTTCGCAAATAAAATCCAGCCAATGATCAGCAAATACTGTTTGGCTTGCCACTCTGGGGCCGAGGCCGAAAGCGGTCTTGCGCTGAGCAATTTTGCCGATGCCAAAAGTGTCTTTCGCGAACGGAGGATCTGGGAAAAGGTCGCTCAAAGGCTCGAACTCGCTGATATGCCCCCTGCCGATTCTCCCCAACCGAGCGATGCGGACCGCAAGCTTGTTTCCGAGTGGATCAACAGCACACTTAAAGATATCGACTGCGGAAAAACTCCAAACCCTGGCGCGGTAACTATCCGTCGGATCAATCGATTCGAGTACCGCAACTCGATCCGGGATTTGTTCAAAATCGACTATGAACCCGCTATGGGCTTCCCAGGAGACGACGTCGGGTACGGATTCGATAATATCGGCGATGTCCTGACGCTCCCCCCCTTGCTGATGGAAAAGTATCTCAGAGCGGCCGAGGAGATCAGCCAAAAGGTGATCGTTGCCCCAAGTTCCGGTCCAGTTTATGATTCGCCACGCAAGATCAGTCAATTGACCGCTGATTCCGGTGGCAAATTCGAGGGGAATCGATTCGTATTCTTCTCCAACGGTAAAACACAATTCGAGGAACAAGCACCCTGGACCGGCCGATACTTGCTCGAACTTGGAATGGCTGGCTCGGCTGCCGAAGGGCGTTACCCCAAGGTGGTGATTTCCGTCGATGGCAAGAAGGTCGAGGAGATCACCGTCAAGACTGAAAGCCCCAACAACGCCGAGGTCTTCAAAATCCCAGTCAAACTCAGGACTGGCAAGCGGACTTTTGAGATCGCTTTTGTCAACGACCACTACATTCCCGCTAAAGATGGAAATCCCGCGCAAGACACGAACCTATTCATCTACGATCTGAGACTCAGCGGCCAGAAAGCTGCCGAAAAGGTTCCTGAAACAGCCTTACCCGAGACCCATCGGGAACTGGTTCGAGATTCGACACCTTCGGCAACTCGATCGGTCGCCGATGCGGCCAAGGATGTGATGCGCCGAGTGGCCAGCCGCGCCTACCGCCGTCCTGCGACCGACGACGAACTGGATCGTTTGGCCCGGATCGTCGATCAAACGGTCCAAGCTGGGGACAGCTATGAAGTAGGGCTTCAGACGGCGCTATCGGCAATCCTTGTGAGTCCGAATTTTCTATTCAAAATCGAAGAACCGGCTGTGAAAACCGGCTCGGAGTATCCGCTCCTGAGCGAATTCGAATTGGCCACACGGCTCTGTTACTTCCTTTGGAGTTCGACTCCCGATCGCGAACTCTTGACCCTTGCGTCAAAACAGCAACTCAGGCAACCCGGAGTCCTTGCGTCACAACTCGATCGCATGATCCGCGACGAACGCGCTAGGGACTTTGTGCGAAACTTCGCTGGACAATGGCTGACGCTTCGCAAACTCGATAACTTTGCCCCCAATGAAGGGAAGTTCCCGGACTGGAACTCGCAGATCC
>JBJTAQ010000017.1:0-2628 GCA_046090945.1 Pirellula sp. | reverse complement strand
AACGCGACAAGTGGGTGTGTGTATGGATTGAAAAAACGTCTCGAATCAGCATTTTCTGGAAAATGCCGGCTTGATGGGGCATGAGCATCGAGTTCCGGGCACGTAGTTTTACTCGATTCCAAGACAGGTTGCAAACTTTGTGCCAAGCCGCAGCTTAGGGCGGACTTACAGACTTATATGCCGCAAGCTTGGTCGATCGCCTCGCAGATCGAGTCCATCGACGAGCTCGTTAGACCGGCGACGTTGATCCTGCCGGTACCGACAATATAGATTCCCTTTTGGCTTTTTAGCCAGTCGGCTTGCATGGCATTCAGACCCGTGTAAGAGAACATCCCTTTTTGGTCGGCTAGGAAGCTGAAATCCCGTCCCCGTGCCTCCATGCCTTGGATCAATGCGCTGCGCATGGTGTGGATTCGACTGCGCATTTGATCGACCTCGGTTCGCCATTTGGAAGAGAGTTGAGTATCGGCGAGAATGGTCGCTACGATTGCTTCGCCGTGACGCGGAGGATTGCTGTAGTTGCAGCGGATAGCGATTCGCATTTGACTCAGGACAGCTTCGGTCGAACGCTCCGATTCGGAGATCATCATCAAAGCTCCGACCCGTTCGGAATACAGACCGAAATTCTTGGAAAACGATGCGCAAATGACGAGTTCCGGGTGATCTTCCATGAGAATCTCTATGGGCTTTGCGTCCTCCGAGAGTCCATCCCCGAAACCTTGGTAAGCGAAATCGACAAAAGGTAGCAACCTCTTTTTTGCCAGTAGTGCCGAGATCTCTTTCCATTGCTGCAGGGTTGGGTCGATACCCGTCGGGTTATGGCAGCAGGCGTGCAAGCAGACGACATCTCCGGCGCGACCGTCTTGGCTGAGTTGATCGAGCATGCCGTGAAAGTCTAGGCCGGTCTTCTGAGCGTTCAGATAGCGGTAGCTAAGGACTTCGAACCCGGCGGCTTCGAACACCGCGTTGTGGTTTGCCCAGGTGGGATTGCTGACCCAGAATCGTCCGGCCGGGAGAACTTTGGCAAGTGTCTCGGCGCCGGCGCGAAGGGCTCCGGTACCTCCGGGAGTGTGGGCGGTCGCAACGCGAGAGAAGTCGAAATGGTCCCCGAGCACCAATCGGTTGACCTGATCGATAAACTCCTTGCCCCCTTCGATGGGCAAATAACCTTTGGTTTTTTGCTCTTGAAAGATTTTGGCTTCAGCCAGTTTGACGCTTTCAAGAATTGGTGTGCGACCTGCATCGTCTTTGAAGACACCGACGGTCAGGTTGAGCTTTCCGGCTCGCGGATCTTTTTCAAAGGCTGCGTTCAAACCGAGGATCGAATCTGGAGGTGCCAACGAGAAGTGCTCAAACATCAACCTTACCCAGGTCACAAAAGTGAACGGAAAACCATCAACATGCAAAGCGGAGCGAAATGACATCGCTGCAGGGATGCTTGAAATTACCCCAAAAGACGTTTTTTCGGGAGGTCTGAATCAGCCTTTTGCAAATTCCCAAACTCCATTTTCCGGGTTTCGATCGAGTTGCTCGGGGGTTAGAAGGACTTTAGCATCGATCAGCAGGCGAATTGACGCATCGATGTCGAAATCGATCCGGCCTAGTCCCAGGCGATCGAGCAGTTCCTCGCAGGACCGATCCAGCGCCTCGATCGAATCCAAGGGTCGAAGTGGGATACCACGGGTTTGCCATGTTCGCAGCACGTACACCAGCACCATCGCTCGGCAGAGCCACTGCTGTTCGGCCTCGTCTTGGAGCCGAAGCAAAACTCCTTTATTGTTCGAAAGTGTTTGGAAGTAGAGGCTTTGAGCGATGTTCAGCAGTTGTCGATTTCTGGCATGGCGATACGAGAAAAAGATTTTGACCGAATAGAGACACGCAGCGATGGCTACGGCGATATACATCCACACTGCCCGAACGATCTCGACAGCACCGAGTAACGCGATAATCCACATGCTGCGTGCAAGTCTCGTCACGGTCATCGAAAATCCCCAAAGCGTCGGGATCCCAATCTTGCCCTGGTCGAGCCAAGTGATCTTTACTGAGCCTGGCAAGAGCATGTCGACATCGTCATGGGGAATGTTCTTAAACATCCTCAGGTGCAACTGATCGCTCGGTGATTGGCGCTGAAAGACGACTGCCAATTGACGATAGATCGGGACGGAGAACTCTTGTTTACGGAAGAGTCGATACCAACGCCGAGCCACGCGCAAGCCCAGGGTGTCCCCGCGAGCATAAACCCGCAATCGTTTGTAATCAGAGAATCGGATACGCAGCTTGACACCCCAAGCCGTCGCGCTGCGGAGAGCTTGGTAGATCTGACTTGGTGTCAGGCGATGGTAATTGGCATGCAGCAGGAATTCCTCGGTTTGATCGACAAGTTCCGAGATAGAAACCTCCGAAGCGATCGAAGCAGATAGATCTCCGTCGTTTGCTTCTCGATCCGGATCGACAAAGGTGTAGTTGTCGATCAAGCTCTTGAAGTTTTCATGCAATCGCTGATGGATGGCACGAGCCAATGAGGGTTTGAGCAAGCGGACGAAATCTAAGGCCTGTTGGTCGCACTCCAGCGAGCGTTCCAGTGCGAGTTGAAACTCGTTCGGATGGACTGGTATGTAGGACTCACGC
>JBJTAQ010000016.1:0-1262 GCA_046090945.1 Pirellula sp. | reverse complement strand
ATCTCGAAGCTGCCCGGCGACGTGAAGGTTCGTCTCAGGCATCATTGGGACGTTTTGGATATCGAGCCTGACAGTCAGGGTGAGTTTGAGTTGGATATCGCACGGCTAGGAACGGGACCTGTGCGATTGCAACCAGTTGCTTGCGATTCTGAGGGAAAGGTCCTCTACGGAGGCTTGCCTGTGAAAGTTTTTGTTGAGGATTAGGAACCCGCAACTTTTGTTGGTTCGCCCAATCTGAGTATTTTTTAGATGGTTATCCCTTCATCCATCTAGTAGCGGTTGCCTATCGATCGGTGACTTATTTGCTCGTCGGTAACTGGATCGTGAAGATCGTTCCTTGATCGACGACGCTTGCGACGGTGATCTCACCTCCATGTTCATGGATGATCTTTTGGCTCACTGGTAAACCCAAGCCTGTCCCCCGATTCCCCTTGGTGGATTCAAACAGAGAGAAAATCGATTTCAGTTGCGATTTGGGGATCCCAACCCCATTGTCCTGGACTTTAATCCGCGCGCCTGTATCGTCTTGCTCAAGCTCGACGGTGACCTTGGCATCTGGCCGCCCGCCGGTTGCGTCGATGGCGTTGAGTACAAGATTTAAGACCGCTCGATGAAGTCCCTCAGGATCCGCCAAGATCTCCTGAGCAACCGCAGGAGGTGTCCAGTCGAGTTGGACCTTTGCGTCGGCTGCCGAAAGTTTTGCAATTGAAAGTACATCTTGTATCAAAAGTATCAAATTCGTGCTTTCTCGCTTGGGGTCTCTCTGCTTGCTCATGGTCAACATGTCTAGAACCATCGATTCGATGCGCCCGTGCGTCTTCTCGCAGATTTCCCAACCCGCGCGAATTGTGTTTAAATCCTGGCCCTTGAGCCCTTCGTTGATCATGTACCCGCCACCTTTGAGTCCTTGAAGGATGTTTTTGACATGATGGGAAAGATTGGCGATCGTTTGACCGACGGCTGCAAGTTTCTCCGATTGCAGAGTGCTCTGATAGAAATTGGTGTCCTCGACAGCCAAGGCAGCTTGGTGACCGATAGTCACCATCATCTTAAGATGCTCGTCGTTGAAGACGTTGAATTGATTGATTGCCGACTGCTGCTTGGCATTGACAATGGTGTCGATATACAAGACCCCCACGATGCCATAGCGGCCGCGCATTGGTACGCAGATCGCCTCGCATACTCCACTTGCCTCGATACTAGCACTGCTGCTCCATCGCCGATCATCCTTGGCATCGCTTGTCATCACCCCTTCTTCTTTT
>JBJTAQ010000015.1:0-1307 GCA_046090945.1 Pirellula sp. | reverse complement strand
CTGCAGCTTGTTCGACATGTTCGGTGTCTGCATCGAGGGCGATAAAGGGACTGAAAAGTGCGCGAATCGCTTCGGGGTCCGGTTTGGCTGCTTCGGCAGTTTGCGCACTGCGCCCCTGGGCTTGCATCGCTCCAGAGGCTTCGAGCAGTTCGCTGAGTTTCGGTTCGGGTCCGCCGACCTGCGCAACGATCGCGCTGAGAACCTTAGGTAAATCGACCTGTAGGCTCGGTTGCACAAGAGCAAAGTTGGCCGTCACACGGTTTTCCTTCGCGACCAGGATGGTTAATTGAACCGAGCGATTCAAACCGTAACTTCCCGGCCCCTCGCGTCCATCAGGTGAGACACCCGTTGGAATGTTCGGCGTCAGGGCATGCTGGATTCGTTTCAGAGTATTTTGAGCTCCAGTGGTATCGTCTGACAGTAAAACAACCGATGTATGAAGCCCATCCTTGGCCTTGCTCTGAGCAAAATGCGTCAAAACCCGCGTCATCGAAATCGACTGACGGTTCACATCGTGGAGAAACACCAGCAATGTAGGCTTGCCCTGTGCGGTCTGGACCGGATCGATCGACTTACCTGCAGAATCGCCAAGAGCCAGTGTCATGGTAAAGGGGCTCAAACCTTCGCCGACTTGAGGCCCCGAATAGGGGGAGTCCTGCGAGAAGCTTTGCAGGGAACAAGCCAGCAGCAACACCAGCGAAGTGAAACCTTGACAAACGCCGGTGCTATGCATGGCTGGGAACCTAACTTGCAATCTTAGAGATTTCTTCGAGCGTGCGATCGATTTCTTCGGGAGTATTGTAGTGCATGCAGCCCAGGCGAACAATGCCGTGCGGTTCGGTCCCGAGTGCGAGAGTCAGCGGAAGGGCATAGTAATTTCCATGCCAAGCACAGATACCGACTTCGGCTAGCTTGGTTGCCGCCTGCGCTGAATCAAGTCCCTGGATGCAAAAGGCGACTGTTGGCGCGCGATGGCAGGAACGTTGCGATTCTGTTATCCCGAATACCTGGACTTTTGGAATACTCAAAAGCCCAGCCAAAAGCCTCTGAACCAGTTCGGTCTCGACCTGTTCGATCCAATCGAAAGCCTGATCGAGTCTCTCGCGTCGTGATTGGGCACTGGGGTTCTGGGTAGATTCCTCTGCCAACGAAGCGATGTAGTCGATCGCTGCGGTGACTCCAGCGATACAAGCGTGGTTTTGCGTGCCGGTCATCCATCGACCGGGGATCGAATCGGGCGAAGGCCGCAACTTATAAGGCTGCAGCGATTGCATCCTCTCGGGCCGACCGTAGAGGATCCCGATATG
>JBJTAQ010000014.1:0-4034 GCA_046090945.1 Pirellula sp. | reverse complement strand
ATCCCTTGGCCAATCCGATTAGGGCCACCTCCAAGGATCATGATTCGCTTCTTGCCGGGCTGCTTCAAGGGTGTCTCGTCCTCGCTCTCGTAGCTGCTGTAATAATAAGGCGTATAGGCTTCGAGAGCGAGGACGAGACACCCTTGAAGCAGCCCGGCAAGAAGCGAATCATGATCCTTGGAGGTGGCCCTAATCGGATTGGCCAAGGGATTGAATTCGACTACTGCTGCTGCCATGCCAGCTACGCGCTTCGTGAGATCGGCATTGAGTCGATCATGGTCAACAGCAATCCAGAGACCGTCAGCACCGACTACGACACCAGCGATCTGTTATTTTTTGAACCGCTGACGACCGAGGATGTTTTGAACATCTTTGATCGCATGCAGCCCGACGGAGTGATCGTGCAGTTCGGAGGGCAAACCCCTCTGAACCTAGCCAGAGCCTTGGCCGACGCCGGAGTTCCGATTGTTGGGACCAGCGTCGAGACGATCGAGGATGCCGAGGATCGCGAAAAGTTTCAAAAGCTAATCGAGGAGCTCAAGCTCAAGCAACCCGCCAACGGTATTGCAAGAACGATGGAACAGGCCAGGGCCGAGGTGCAAAAGATCGGATTCCCCTGCTTGGTTCGCCCAAGCTTTGTGCTTGGCGGAAGGGCCATGGAAATTTGCTATGACCACACGCAATTCGAGAGATTTGTAGCCGAAGCCTTTGTCGTCGCCCAAGGGCAACCGGTCTTGATCGACCGATTCCTCGAAGATGCTATCGAGGTCGACGTCGATGCGGTATCCGACGGCCAGGATGTGGTCATCATGGGTGTGATGGAGCACATCGAGGAAGCTGGCGTCCACTCAGGCGATTCGGCTTGCGTAATCCCTTCATTCACACTCAGCCACGACGTTCTCACAGAGATCCGCCGAGCCACCGAGTCGATGGCCAAACGGTTACGAGTCGTTGGGCTGATGAACGTCCAGTTTGCGATCAAAAAAGAGGACGATGGCCAGCAGCATGTTTATGTGCTCGAAGTGAACCCTCGGGCTAGCCGAACCGTGCCGTTCGTGGCCAAAGCTACTGGCGTCCCGGTAGCAAACATCGCGGCCAAAGTCATGGTAGGCAAGAAACTACGGGAACTAGGTGTAACATCCGAACCAGTTCCTCGCAGCATCTCGGTCAAAGAAGCCGTTTTCCCTTTCCGAAAGTTCGCCGGAGTGGATATCGTGCTAGGACCGGAAATGCGATCCACCGGTGAGGTTATGGGCATCAGCGACGACTTTGCGATCGCGTTTACCAAGAGTCAAATCGCCGCCGGTACCTTGCTGCCAACCCATGGAAATGTTTTCCTGAGTATCGCATCGAGGCATCGTCAAGGCATCGACTGCTTGGCTAAGCAACTGCATGAAATGGGGTATAAGCTTCTGGCAACCCAAGGAACCGCGTTGGAGATAGAAAAGGCTGGCATCCCGGTGACTCGGGTCAAGAAACTCGCTGAGGGAAATCCAGACCTGTTGAGTATCATCGACTATCTTAAGAACGATGACGTCAGTTTGATCATCAACACACCCAATGGAAAAGGGGCCCGAACCGATGAGGGCCGTATTCGGGCCGCTTCGGTTCAGTACGGAGTACCCTGCATCACAACCTTGTCTGCTGGGCGTGTTGCGGTCGAAGCGATGCAAGCTAGCCGTAACAAGGATGTCGAAGTCCTTTCCCTCCAAGAGCGATTCGCCTGATTCAGTCCAATTTTCCGGTCGATAAACAATCGCTAAGCGGAGGTATTTCGGGGATTTTCCTGTGCCACTTAGGTGTCCACCGATGGTATAGTATGCAGGTAGGTCAGGTACATGTTGCCCGAATAGCAATAGATCTTGCTCGGAGTGTGGAGCGATGCTTGCGAAATCTCTCAGATCTTTTTGGTTTGTTCTAACCCTATTTCTGCCACTCCAGATTCTTGGCCAATTGCCGGAACGACTCGCAAAGGATTTCCCCGAAATCGCCTCGGCCATCGCACAGAGCGATCAGGGAGCGCTCCAAGGATCCTTTGGCAAACTGTCTGCACTGGACAAGCAGCGAGTGCTGACGGTTCTACACTCCCGGAGAATCAAACCATCTAGTTCGACGTTGGGATCCTCAAGTCCGGGACCTAACTCTTATGCAGGGCCCCCAAGTGGATCGCTGCTGGAAGGATCCCCA
The DNA here is from genome assembly GCA_046090945.1 of Pirellula sp. GTDB lineage: Bacteria > Planctomycetota > Planctomycetia > Pirellulales > Pirellulaceae > JBKCUI01. The sequence continues at coordinate 1,847 of JBJTAQ010000014.1, read as the reverse complement.
AACGGAGGTGCCGGCGGAGGTGCCATCGCAAACTACACAGAACTTATGCAACTCATCGAAAGCACGATCTCTCCAGATGTCTGGCTCAATGCGGGTGGGACTGCGACGATGTCTCCGTTTCGACAAGGCGTCCGGATTACGACCGAGGGTGTGATCGAACGCATTTCGAATGTCAAACAACACGGTGCGCCCAAGCTGAGAACCTTGCCCGAAGAACTTGCCACGGGTGAGCCGATCGCTGTCGCTTTGGATGAACTTGGACAGTGGCAAAATCCTTCGCCGCTTCGATGGATATCTCTCCGATCTCTAGACGAGCAACTCCAGAGTCAAGTCGAACAAGGCACCCGTGGCAATATCGCTTCGGAACTCCTGGGCGGTCTGTGTCGTATCGACTACTTGGCTTGGGACTCCGAAAACAACGACTGGCTCATCGGTGGACCTGCAGGGAACCTTGCAGCAAGCCGACAGGGGGATTTGCTGCATCGCGAGTTGAAACTACCTCCGGTGTTGCTCGAAGATTTACTCACCGTGGCCGATCACGTACTGAATTTGCGTGGTGAATTTGGATGCTCGATCGACCCGGACCCTAAACGACTCATCGAAGCCTATCAAATGGCCAACGATAAAGCATCCATCAGGTTACTTGCCCGGGATCCGGAAGCTTGGGTCTCGGAATGGAAAGACAAACTTGGTTTTCAGAACGCCAACGTCGTAGGCATCTCCCAAGACTCACCGACAGGGTATGCATTACTGATCGCGGATGCACATATGAAGCGGCTGGCTTTTGGACTAGAACCCAGCGTGCAAGGACTCTCGAATTACTGGCTACTGTCCGAACGCTTGGGTTATGCAAAACAGCAATCGATGGTTCGCTGGTGGTTTGCCATGTCTGAGTCAGGAATCGCATTTGATCCGGACGAGCAAATCTACCACTTCCAAGGTTCCAACGTGGCGGTTCTGAGTGAAACTCAGATGATGCATTCCGATGGGACTCGCGTAGCGGCCCAACTACCGGACCGCGCAGCAGATGAATTCGCCAGGAATTTCACGGCTAATTTCGAATCGCTACAGCGAGCTTATCCGGCCTACGGACGACTCAGACACATCTTTGACCTTGCCGTCGTGATGGAGATCATTCGCGCCGAGTCTGTAAACCAGCAAAAGCGACAGAAAGCGAGCCTGGAATTCAATGTCCTTGGCAAATCCGCCTATGTTCCTCATATGGACATTGCGCCAACGCAGATCGATTCGATTGTCGCTACCCGCAAACGCTCCGATGGAAGCACCTCTGCGATCGTCAGTGGCGGCGTATCGATCGCCCCCAAGGCGACTGCAACCAAATTGCGGCTAGACCGCGAGCTCAAGTATCGTGTATCGATCGAAAATTCCCCTGGGGATACAGAAAACTCTGCAGCGATACAGAGCTTGGAAATCCCCTTCTGGAAATAACGCGACCCTGGAGCATCTATGGAGTCAAAACAAGAGCAACACTCCTTGGATGCCGAGTCGGAGGACACGACCGAGTTCGTATCCTTAGAGGAACTCGGCAATGTCTATGCCAAGGTTCTACAAGGAGCAACGCCATCAACACCTCTCGCAACTCCGAGTGCGAAGCCCCCAACTACGGGTGATTTTCATGGTAGTATCGTGGTCCAAGGTGAGACCGACGGCATCCCGGTTTCCGTTGCATCGATTATCGAAGCGATTTTGTTCGTGGGTAGTAGGGACGGCCAACCCGTATCGATCGAGCAGTTGAAGTTATCGATGAAACGGAAACCGGGATGCCGTCGGTCTCACCTTGGACCACGATACTACCATGAAAATCACCCGTAGTTGGGGGCTTCGCA
>JBJTAQ010000013.1:0-2935 GCA_046090945.1 Pirellula sp. | reverse complement strand
GCCGTCGCCGCCGCCCAATCTTTCGATTTGCCTGACGATCAAGGGTACTTGACTGACCCGTCGAGCAGCGGCGTGCAAAAAGCCCCGCAATCCCACTCGCCCGTGACGCCCGACAAGCAACTCAAGGAGTCGGTTGCCGGTGGGCTCGAGGAACCCAAGTCCGGGGGGGCTTGCCGTAAATGTTCAGGCATCCTAGTCAAGAAAAACACCAAACCCAAAGCCAAGAAACCTGGGCAAACCTACTATTACGAGTGGTATCTTTTCTGTCCTGGGTGCGGCACGATGTATATGGTTAATGATGGCAAGAGGATCATTCATTAGTCTTGTTTGACCAGCCAAATATTCCTGTCCTTGACGCCAGGGCAACATAATCCCCATGCAGTTTCTATACAATTCCGCTTCTGAAGTATCGAAGGGTTTCCCACCGGTCAGCGTGGTGACCGACGAGCTTCTTCAAGCCAACGCGATCTACAGCGAAACGATTGAGTTATTCGAGAAGCTCAAGCACTCAAAGACCTGCTGCCGCTGCGAGAAGCACAGACCTGTCAAAGTCGCTCCCGTAGTGTTTCTCGAAGAGCACTTCGCCTGTTCGTTCCCCCTGCCAGTGTGCGACCATTGCTCGAGGACTTCTCCTTTCGTCCCTTCAACCAATCCATCGGTCTGGTACATTCCGCTCGCAGGAATCGTTTTGGCTCTCTTTGCGTTCGGAGCCTTGGCATCGAAGTCTTGGGAGTTGGTAGGACTATCCATCGCCTTGCTAGGAGTGATGCTCTATCTCCAGCGGGTCTACGCTGGTAAGCCCCCTAACTCCCAACTGCGAGACGCGCAAACGCGGGAGATGATTCTCAAGAGTCCCTTCTTTAGTAAGTTCCTGAAAGCTTATCCCAACGGCCAACTTTTCTGGCAAACTTCGACGAACCCAGAACCTTGGGGAACCGATACAGAAAGGACTTGGTTCCAATCGAGTTTGATCGCTTTCGACCGCGGATACATCCTTTCAGACCTACACGGGTTGAATGAAGAGGATGGGTCGCTGGCGATTTGCCATGCGGTCTTCGAGTACATCGATACGGCGTTTCACAAAGAGCTAAAGGCTTTGGTCAACTCGCCCGTGGCTTGCCAAGCCCTGATCCAATTTTTCCCTGGTAGAAAGCGAATCATCCAAACTCAGGTGCTGCCGCCGGTCCAGGCAGCAGAAACCCCTGGCCCTATGGGCAACCCTGGTCCTATCGGCAACCCCGAACAGCTCGATTCGAAAGACTTGGAGAAAACGCTTCAAGCCATGCCGGATTTTCCAGTGCGTGCCCCGGTAATCCTGGTGTACCGCAGCTGCAATCTTCAGGGCACCAACTCGTTTCGCGAACTTTCACTCCCAGATGCTCACCCGGACTACCAGCGCTATGTCAAAGCTTTGAACGGCCCAGAGGAGACTGCATCGCCTGAGACTGCATCGCCACAGGATCATGGATTTGGATCCAGCCAGGAGCAAGGCGGCCGCTTCGATACAACGACCGCGGCAAGTTCCGACGACAGCGCATATGCCGCCAAAATGATGTCTCTACCGGAGAACAATATCCGTATCGAGGATATGGAGGTTTGGAGGAAGGCCATCGATCAGGGGCGTCGTCTCGAAGTAACAATCCCTGAATTGTTAGCTTCCACCGGCGAACTCGATCAGGCCCTGAATCGCTGGGAGGAGATCTTGAAGAAATCCCCCGAAGATCGCGAATTGATATTCGGCTATGCCCGCTTTCTGCAGCGCCACGGACGGCTCGAAAAGGCCGCAAGCATCTGCCAAGGGCTCATCAAGCTACCAGATGCTGGATCCGACTGGTTTGGATTCCTTGCCCACCTACAGCACTCGATGGGTTTCCCAGAAGAAGCGATGAAAACGATTCAAAGCGCGCCGGATAGTCCCAAGTCCGAGGAGTTTCACTTCGTCGCTGCCAGCATTTCCGAAGAGTTGCAAGACATCCCGCAAGCGATCATGGAGCTAGAAAAAGCACTTGAAATCAACCCCTACCATGGCAACTCCCTGCTCCTGAGAGCCAAGTTGCTGATGATCCAGGGGCGAAATCACGCAGCCCTCAAGGATGTCGACGAATTCCTCGAAAACGAAGGGCCCAACCTTCGCGCCATCCAACTCAAAGCCTACATTATCGATCGACTCCAGGGTATAGAAAAGTCGATCGATTACCTCAGTTCGTGCATTGAGAAATACGGTAAACATCCGATCCTCAACGGCCTTCGCGCTGATGCTTACAAGGAATCCGGCAAATTCACACTGGCCCTCGAAGACATCGACTGGGTTATCGAAAACCAACCCGACCTTGCAGTGGCTCGACAACAACGCCTCGAAATTCAACTCGAGAATGGTGATGCACAAGCCGCCATCGCTGACGCGCAGGTGCTGATCGAGCAAGGTGTCGATACTCCAACACTACTGAGCGATTACGGGTACGCACGATTCCTGAACGAAGAGTACGAGCAAGCCGTCGAGTTGCTCCAGCGAGCAGTCGGTATAGACCAATCCAATCTCTCGGCTCGCTACAGACTTTCACAAGCCTATTCCAAGCTCGGACGAATCGAGGATGCGATCGCCGAACTCTCTGCTATCTTGGAAGTCGATTCCGAGCACGCCGTACCCTTCGTCGTCCGCGGCTACCATTACATGATGGTCGGACAGCACGAGGAGGCAGCCAAGGATTTTCAAAAGGCACTGGAGCTTGAACCCAAGGAGCTTCAAGCCATGCGTGGCCGAGCACTGGTACTGGAGATCCAAGGTGACCGAAAACAAGCCTTGAAGACTCTCGATGAAGCCCTCAAGCTAGATCCTACTAATGAAGAATGCTTGCTCGATCGTTCCCGAATGGCCATGTCAGGCTATGATCTTAAGGCAGCGGAAAAGGATCTCGATCAAGTCATTCAATCCAGC
>JBJTAQ010000012.1:0-6579 GCA_046090945.1 Pirellula sp. | reverse complement strand
CGGCAAATCAATTTTGACTATCGTGCACCAAATCGATAGGACGATTTGGACGACCGTGCCTCGCGGCCCTTGCCGCGAGGCTGAATGGATCGGCAGTAACACAGTAACCTTGGAGGCTGATTCCTGGGATACTATTCGATCGGGCAACGCCCTAGCGATTGTTACTAACCGATGAAGAAGCGCCTCGCAGGTCCCCCTAAAGTGCCATGGATAATCGAAACCGGGGAGTCACTTCCCAGATAAGTTGATTTCTTTTCTCTTAGGAATGGAGCCAAGTCTATGCTCGCTCACGGTGGCCTTTGGTTGCTCGATCCGATCATCCACATGCCCGGTCAAGCGTTTCTGATTCTCTTTGCGTCTTTGGTCGCAATCTGCCTAGTAGTCGGTCGCATCTTGATCTCTCAGACGACACGGAGCGATCGACCATCGCTTGAAATCCCTGAGCGTATCGACCCTTATGCGATCGCTTACCTGCGAGGTGGTGACCGCGAGGTCATTCGCACCGCGATGGTCGAATTGGTCGAGGGGAATTGGATTATCGAGCAACCCCCCAAGAAGAACCTCAAGCAACTCATTTCCGACAAGACTCCTCAGTGGAAGACCGATTACCAGGGGCGTTGTGCATCGAGCCTCCGTCCGTTGCATCGCCTACTTGTCGAACATTTTAAGGAGCCGCGTGCCGCAGCGAGCGTATTCGATAGGAAACTCGTAGCCGAGGCAAGGTTGACCAACGAGAACTATAGCCGATGGGTCGCTGACGAGGAGTTATGGAACCCTCCAAGCAATGAGCCTCACGTCTCCCGCTGGTTTCTTTGCAGCTTCTTGGTCATCGAAGGATTGGCAGCGTACAAATTCCTTCATGCGATCTCCGAGTACCGTCCTAACATCGGATTCTTGGGGATAGGGCTAATCGCAACTCCCGTGCTGTTTTACCTCTTTAGTCGTCGGGCTATGTTGTCCAAGCGGGGGCTGAGATTCCTGAGCGACGTGCAAACCGCATGTGCGTCGGTTCGCAACCTGAAGCATACGATCAACCCTGTCCGAACGGGCAACCCTGTCCGAACGGGCGAATCAGAGTACTCGACCAACAGCCGAATCTCAGGGTTGGCTGGAACCGCAACGCTCGGCTTGTTGGGAATGGGAGTTTTCGGAGTGTCGGCTCTCGAGGGTAGCCAGTTGGATCCTTTGTACAAGTCGTATCAGAAGTCCGCGAGCAGTTCGAGTGGATGTGGGACTGCAGGCTGTGGTGGTGGTTGCGGCAGCGGTTGTGGCAGCGGCAGCAGTTGTGGGAGCGGTTGCTCCGGTGGCGGTTGCGGTGGATGTGGTGGAGGTGATTAGTGGACTGGTCCAACCTGCCTGATTTGGGTGTGGGGATCGGCTACCGAGAGCCTTTCCTCTCGGAGTTGTTCGCCTGCCGTAGCTCGATTGATTTTCTGGAGATCACCGCGGACCACTACTTTGAGCCGATCGACTCAAAGGCTGCCGAATTGGAACTTCTGACCAACAACTTCCCGCTGATTCCGCATGGGCTTGCGATGTCCCTGGGAAGCGTCGAAGGGCTCGACAGCGGCTATTTGAAACTCTACGCCGACCTGGTCAACCGCTTGAAGCCCGCTTGGTGCAGCGAGCATATCGCTTTTACCCGAGCCGGGGGCATCGACATCGGGCACCTGACTCCGCTGCCCAAGACCGATGCGACGTTGCGTGTGTTGGTTGACAACATCGCTCGGTTGCAAGATGCCATCGCAGTCCCCTTGATTCTCGAGAACATCACCGACACGATTCGTTATGCGTCGGAGGATTACGACGGTGCAGATTTCCTGTGCGAGCTTTGTAACCGGAGCCAGATTGGCCTGCTTTTGGATGTGACTAATCTGTTTATCAATTCTGCCAATCAAGGCTTCGACCCCTTAGACTTTTTGCGCCGATTACCTGCCGAACGCATCGTGCAGTTGCACTTTGTCGGTGGTAAACTTGAACAGGGTGTCTGGATCGACAGCCACAGTCGAGCGACCCAGTCGGAGATTTGGGATCTGCTCGAACGAGTCGTGCGTTACGCGAGCGTCAAAGGAATGATCCTCGAGCGTGACGAGAACATTCCACCACTCCGGGAGTTAACGGGCGAACTAGACCATGCAAGATCGATCGTCGCAGGAGTGCGAACCCCGAAAGGAACTTGAACGCCTCCAAGTTGCCCTGGCCCAGCGGTTGGTCTACCCGGATCGCTCGGTGGACACAACGAATGCCGTTCTTGTCTCGTTGGACCGCCAGGAGCTTGATCGAGCCGCAGAGACACTCGTCCGCAAACGGATCTCGCAGACACGAGGGATTTTGCCACAGACCGTGCGGCAATTGGGAAACGATTATCGGCGATTGTTTCGGGAATATGCCAGTTGTCATCACTACGATGGTCATCGAGCGATCTTGCTCGATGGCGCGGGGTTTGCCGACTGGCTGCTTGTTCGATTGGCAAATTCGCCGCCGACGCAGTCCGACACTCAGGGGCTCGTCGATGCCTTGCGATGGGAACGGGAATTATGCCTTGCACGGCTCAGTCGTTTTCGGGTGCGCAGGATAAGAGTTGGCCAGAATGTGCGATGGGTGTTTCGGTTTGGCAAGTACCTGCGGTTCTGGTAAAACCGCATGGCAATTGGCCTTGCTAGTCTAGTATTTGCCGGTCGCTACAATGGCCCTGTGAATCGTTTATTCTGCAACCTCAGGAGTTTGACCCGCTATGCTCAAAAAATGGTTTGCGAGTGGTTTGATTGTTTTCATCTTTTCAGCGATATGCGTGGATGCAATGGCTCAGAATTCAGCCCCCGCGACAACCGACACTTCCGATGATCCCTACATTTGGCTTGAGGATGTCACGGGGGAAAAGGCCCTTGAGTGGGTCAAGGCCCGAAATGCGGTTTCGGTCAAGAGGATGGAGTCCGAGGAAAGCTTTGAAAAGCTTCGTTCGGACCTGTTGGACATCCTCGATTCGAACGCTCGCATTCCGTTTGTGACCAAGCGAGGAGATTTCTACTACAACTTTTGGCGAGACAAGACCAACGAGCGAGGATTGTGGCGCAGAACCACTTTGGATGAATACAAAAAAGCTGAGCCGAAATGGGAGGTCATTCTCGACCTGGATGCACTCGCAAAGTCCGAGAACGAGAATTGGGTATGGAAGGGAGCGGCGATGCTCAGGCCTGATTACCAACGGGCATTGATCACCCTCTCGCGTGGGGGAGCCGATGCGAACGTGACACGCGAGTTCGATCTCAAGACTCGATCGTTCGTCCAGGACGGGTTCAATTTGCCTGAGTCCAAAGGGAGCTCTTCTTGGATCGACATCGACCACATCTTTGTCTCCACCAACTTTGGAACAGGTTCGATGACCGATTCGGGGTATCCTAGAATATCCAAGCTTTGGAAGCGAGGAACGCCGCTCGAGCAGGCCAAGGTGATCTATGAGGGCAAGCAGGATGACATGTCCATTGGCGCGGTGCATGACGATTCGCCGGGCTTTGAAAGGAACTTTGTCACGCGAAACATCGCCTTTTACAACGACGAGCTCTACTGGGTCAAAGACTCCGGTGAGTTGGTCAAGATCGATGCACCGAACACGGCCAACAAGAACGTTTTCAAGAACTTCCTGCTCTTGGAATTGCGGGAGCCTTGGACCATCTCAGGCAAAACCTTTCCCGGCGGTTCGCTTTTGGTCAGCGATTTCGATGCTTACTTGAGTGGCAAACGAGACATTCAGGTTCTCTTTGAGCCCACCGACAACACAGCTCTGTCAAGCGTCATGACGACCAAGGATTATGTGGTGATCAATGTGTTAGAGGATGTCAAGAATCGGATCTATGTGCTCAAGCCGAGTGCATCGACCACGGCTGGTAGTTGGAATCGCGAACCGCTTGTCGGCGCTCCGGCCTTTGGTACGGTCAACGTCACCGCAGTGGATCCAGATGAATCCAACGAGTACTTCATGACTTCGACCGATTACCTAACACCCACGACTCTGTCGATGGGTACGATCGGCAAAGCGCCTGAGGAGCTCAAGCGGCTACCTCATTTCTTTGATTCCCAGGGATTGGAGATCAGCCAGCACTTTGCCACCAGTGCCGATGGTACCAAGGTTCCTTATTTCATGGTTGCCAAGAAGAACCTAGAGCTCAATGGTCAGCATCCGACGCTTTTGTATGGATATGGTGGTTTTGAGATTTCGTTGCAGCCCAACTACAGCGCTACAGTCGGTCGAGCTTGGTTGACACAGGGTGGTGTGTATGTCGTTGCCAACATCCGCGGAGGTGGCGAGTACGGACCTCGCTGGCATCAAGCAGCCTTGAAGGAGAACCGCTTGAAAGCGTACGATGATTTCGCTGCGGTGGCCAAGGATTTAGTATCGCGGAAGGTGACATGCAAAGAGCGATTGGGCGTCCAAGGTGGCTCCAACGGTGGGCTATTGGTTGGGAACATGATCGCTTTGTATCCAGATCTGTTCGAAGCTGGAGTGTGCCAGGTTCCATTGCTGGACATGAAGCGATACAACAAACTCCTAGCCGGAGCGTCATGGATGGCCGAGTATGGCAATCCAGACTATCCCGACCAGTGGGCTTACATTCGCAAATTTTCACCTTATCAGAACGTACAAGCTTCGGTGCGGTACCCCAAGGTACTCTTCACGACTTCGACACGAGACGACCGAGTCCATCCTGGCCATGCTAGGAAGATGATGGCCAAGATGGAGTCGCAGGGCCATGCGGTTTGGTACTACGAGAACATCGAGGGAGGACACGGGGGAGCGGCCAACAACAAGCAGTCGGCGTTCATGCAAGCGTTGGCTTATACATTTCTCAAGCAAGAGTTGATGAAGTAATTAGGTTAAGGGGGGGGGTAGCAGAGTAGATGTCCCAAAAGCGGGTGGTATTAGCGATGAGCGGCGGGGTCGATTCGAGCGTCGCCGCGGGGTTGCTGCTCGAGCAAGGCTACGAGGTCATCGGCGTTTTCATGCGTCACGGTGAGCAGTCGAGCAAGGCTTGTGAGCTGGGTGATGGCAAGCCCAATCCGCTTTTACCGATCCTTGAAGGGCGACTTGATCATAAGCAGGGGTGTTGCAGCGCTAGCGATGCAGCAGATGCGAGGCGAGTGGCTGACAAATTATCGATCCCTTTTTACGCATTGGATCTTGAGTCGGAGTTCAAGCAGATCGTCGACTATTTCATCGACGAGTATCAGCAAGGCCGCACTCCGAACCCTTGTGTGCAGTGCAACAACTGGATCAAGTTCGGGCGTTTGTTCGACTATGCGGACGCCGTGGACGCTTATTATGTCGCCACCGGTCATTATGCCAGGATGATCAAACCCGATTTGGGCCAGGGAGAATCCGAGTGGGAGTTGCATCGCGGACTCGATGACGACAAAGATCAGGCTTATGTTTTGACCGGTATTGAGCGCCGGTTGCTCCCGCGGATGCTTTTGCCCGTCGGCGGTTTTCACAAATCGCAGATACGCCAGCGGGCAGCCGATATGGGCTTGAAGGTTGCCGACAAGAAAGACTCCCAAGAGATTTGTTTCGTGACTAGCGGCAAACACGCTCAATTCGTTAGAGACAAAAGTTCGCTAGACACATCTGGCGAGATTGTCACCTCCGACGGCACTGTCGTTGGGCATCATCCTGGGATCGAGGGTTTCACGATCGGTCAGCGCAAGGGACTAGGCGTGGCCATGGGCGCACCGTATTTTGTTACAGCCATCGACCGGCAAGCAAGGCGGGTGGTGATCGGGCCCCACGAGGAGCTTGCGCGAAGAACACTCCGTGCCAACCAAAGCAATTGGTTGGCAGATTTCCCCGTGGGTCAGCCCACCGAAGCCGAGGTGCAGATCCGCTACAATTCGGCACCTAATCGGGCGATGGTCACAAGGCATACCGACGGGGATTTTGACGTCGAGTTTATGGAGGATGTCTTTGGGGTATCGCCCGGTCAGTTGGCGGCCGTCTTCCGAGGAACGCGTGCGATTGGTTGTGGCTGGATCCTCTAGTGCTTCTTACACCGGCTTGCAATCGAGCAAGATCCGCAACCGGATTTGCTGTCGGTGCTAGAACCGCATTGGGACTTATTCCCGCAGTTCGGCCCGCAACCTTGTTCGATCTGCTTATAGATCTCCGAGTTGCGAATGAAGGATTGATACACCTCGGTCAGGTCGTCAAGTTGGTCGTTGGTTTGATCGTTTGGGTCCCCTAGGAATTCGAAAACGACAGACTTACCATCGATGCTTGAAAGGATTTCGAGGATCGTATCGTTGGAGTTGTTTTTTGCCAGGAACTCTTGGCAGACCTCGACCGCTTGGCGGTTGAGCGACTGGATTTGATTCCAGAGCCAGTGATCTTGGCTGGTTGCATCGCGAACCCATTTTGCAGACGAGTCCTCGAGTTCACCCGTTGTCCCATTATTTATGATTGTTTCTGGGGTCCCGATTAGTACTTCGGCCAGTTCGAGTCCGAAGTCGGATCGGCAAATGATCCACTGTCCGCGGGAGAGTGGGTGCAGACCGGATTGGATCGGTTGAAGATCTCCTCTAGTTGCCATC
>JBJTAQ010000011.1:0-6446 GCA_046090945.1 Pirellula sp. | reverse complement strand
GTTACAAAACGGGTAACTTGTCCCAGGCCTTGCGCGGGGGACTCAGCGGCGGAGCGATCGTTATTCTTGTCGCCGCCTACACGATCATCCTGGCAAACTCGATTGCCAAGTGGGTTTCGAGCCAGAGCAAGCAGCGTTCGTGAAATACCGATCAGCCGGATACTCCATCGTTCGACGCATTCACTCCAGTTTTGTTATACTTCTTGAAGCCTCGTGTTGAATACATCGCGATTTTTTTCAGTTCTGCATTCGGGAATCATCATGCAACTCCGTCGACACCTCATTCGAAATGCATTGCTCGGATTGTTGGTAGCCCCAACGATTACCAACCCTACACCTTGGTTGCTTGCACAGGACGGACGCGTGCAGGATGGACGCGTGCAGGATGGACGCATGCAGGGCGAATCGGTGAACACTGAGATCGTTGAAAAGATCAAGCAGGAGGGGATGGAGCGATCGAAGGTGATGGAGACGATCAGCTATCTGACCGATGTGTCTGGCCCACGATTGACCGGTTCGCCGGAAACCAAACAGGCTGGTGAGTGGGCAAAGAAGAGGCTCGAGGAATACGGGCTAGAAAATGCCCACCTGGAGCCTTGGGGACCGTTCGGTCGGGGTTGGTCTCTTCAATCCTACCGAGCCAACGTCGTCGCCCCAAATTTCTTTTCCTTGATTGCCTACCCCAAAGCTTGGACGCCCAGCACTCCGACGACCGTTCGGGGTGAACCGATCTATCTCGATGCAAACACTCCTGAGGAATTGGAAAAGTATCGCGGCAAACTCGGACGAGCGATCGTGCTGATCAGTCCACCTCGCGAGCTCAAGCCATGGTTTGATCCGCCGGGTGCCAGACAAACCGATAGCGATTTATTGAATCTTGCGAATGCCGAAGTGGGTGGATCGCGTCGCCGCAGACCGCCAGGCGTCGAACCTGGAGCACCCGCCGGAGGTGTCAACCCACCTGCGGGGTCGACAAGTGCACCTGCTGGAGAAGGCCAACCACCGCGCCGAGGTAACAGTCAAGGGCAAGGGCAAGGGCAAGGGATCGGAAGTAGTCTGACGACCGACAAATGGCAGATGTGCTATGACGAGGGAGCCGCAGTGGTTCTCGAAGCAGGACGGGGCGACGGCGGAACGGTCTTCGTCGCTTCGGCCACCATGCCCAGACGCGCAGACGCTCAGCGTGAGATCCGTAGCCCCGGCGAAGGTGGTCCGATGTCGCGAGGCGCTCGGCCTTGGACAGTTGACTCGCCGCCGATCCTGCCTCAGATGGTCGTGGCTGCCGAACACTACAATCGTTTGGTCCGCATGGTGCAAAAGGGTGTTTTGCCTCAGTTGGAAATCGACATCGAATCGTCCTATCACGACGCACAAGCCAATTGTTTCAACATCATCGCTGAGATCCCAGGCAGCGACTTGAAGGACGAGGTGGTGATGATCGGTGCCCACTTCGACTCCTGGCACTCCGGCACCGGTGCCACGGACAATGCGATCGGGTGTGGGGTCATGATGGAGGCCATGAGGATTCTTAAAACGATCGGTGTATCCCCAAGACGAACCATTCGCATCGCGCTTTGGACTGGGGAGGAGCAAGGCTTACTCGGATCGCGCGCGTATGTTACCGAGCACTTTGGTACCCTGCAAACCTCTCAGCGTGGAGGACGCCGGGAAGGTGAAGATCGCGAGGGGGGAGGTCGCGAAGGGGGCAGGCGCGAGTCGGTCTTGGAGTATAAACCCGAATACGAAAAGCTTTCGACCTATTTCAACCTAGACAATGGAGCGGGCAAGATTCGAGGGATCTACTTGCAAGGCAACGAAGCGGCCCGACCTATCTTCCGCTCTTGGCTCTCACCGTTTGCCGACTACGGTGCTTCGACCGTCACCGCAGCAAATACGGGAGGGACGGACCATCAGTCGTTTACCGGAATTGGCTTACCGGGTTTCCAATTCATTCAAGATCCTATCGAGTATGACACGCGTACGCACCATTCGAGCATGGATGTCTACGAGCGATTGATCGAAGAGGATGCCAAGCAATCATCGATCATTATTGCAACGTTCGCTTATCATGCCGCGATGCGTGACGAAAAGATTCCACGTCGGCCGCTCGAAGGCAACCCGACACTGCAACCTGCTGGTCAACCCGCCGGGCCGGATTCGAAACCGGCTGAGTAAAAGTCGGTGTTTACCTGCGAGACTGTTTCGTCATTCGATAAGCAAACCAGCAGATCGCAGCGATCCCAAGAATGGTTGTAATGATCGAAGGGAACGAAGTCTGGGGAGAGGTTGGAGCAATACTCGTCGCCACGGGGCCTCGAGCTATCTGCCAGCGATCGACGACCATCATCGGGGCCTGCTGATACCCAGTCCCTTTGGTAGCCGCCGAGACCTCCGGCGTACGGAATCTCCATATCCGATACGCATACCCAGCAACATCGACTCGAATCTTGGTCGACCAAGCGATCGAGGAGGAGGAGTCCAGGTCAGATTTTTCTTGGTTGGATGCATCGGTGCTCCCAAGCGTGGTTGGATCGGACAAGATCCATGAGGGTAGTTGCGATGCGACCAAGGTGATAGGAAAGTCTCGCTCGTAAGTGATCGGCTCATAGTTCGCACCGTACTTGACGTTGATCCGAGTTGGACCGATGTCTGCGACACCATCGAGTTGGTAATAGTGATTGGCCCCCAACCAAGCTTGATGCTGGACATCTCGCACATCGACTCTTTGAATGCGTCGCACTTGAACTCGGGCCTCTACCCACTCGCCGACGCTCCGCGTCGCGCTTGATTCCTCAGATTGCATCGACTTGACCGAACTACCCAACTTGGCCGATTTCATCGCTTCGGTCCTGCGAATCCAATCCAGAACCTTCAGTGGCTTGTCGCTTGATGACTGTTCTTGCGAATATTCGTTTTTAGAAAACACTGATTTTTCCAAGAGTGTGTAGAATGCTCGAGCTTCTTTGCTGGTCAACGACTGGCCATGCAGTCGTTCCAAAGTGTCGCAGTGGCTCAGATCCCAGCCCCCTTGCAGCAGCTGTGTTTGGCCGAGGCTCAGTTTGGGGGCTAAGCCTTCTAGAGTTATGTTTGTCGAAGCTTCGTTGGTGGGGATTTGCCAAGCTACATTCGATGCGAGGATCAAACTTGGAAGATGATTGCTGGGGGCCGTAGCGGCTTGGCCCTCAGGCAAGCGAAGTAGCCCTAGTCCTTGAATCACTGCGGGTTGATGGATTTTAGAGTTGCTGAGCCAGCGTTCCGGAACGCCTTTGACCAATACAAAAGTTGGGTTCTCTTGATCCGTTACCAGTTGCAAAAGATGGACCTCAGGCCAGTCGAGCCCTGGGAATGCTTTGGGATCTAAACGTTGTTGTTGGATGTTGACGACGAATCCGTGCCAGGATCCGATTAATGGTTGATATCCCAAGGGTGGAGCATCGAGAGCTCTTTCGGGAGCGACCATGGCGATGTTGCCTCCGGAGACGATGGTATCGATCTCGTTTTGAAATTTGACCAAATTCGCGAGGCTTGCGATGATCGAAGGATTGCTTACGAGCTTGTCTAGATCCGACGGTTCGCTCGGGGAGTGGAGTTTATCAAGATGCTTGGCGAGGGCCTGTTGGACCAAATCCATGGGAGCCTGACGATCGATCGGGGGGGCCCAGGTCGGTCGATTTCGAAGCCTCGCAAGGTCTTTGGATACCGCTAAACTTCGGGTTACTCGATTGGCATCCAAAGGCCCCGAGTTTGTCGAAGGCTTCGGCTCTACCACCATACACGTTGCGATCAACACCGGAGCGATCTCACCACCACGCTCCGAAGCATACGCACGTCGCTTGGCGATCAAGCCTGCGACTTCGACCGTATCCCCCTCCTTCAATTCGCCATCGATCGAAACACCCTCTGGCGAAACGCCGTCTGGAATGAAAATATTTATCGGTTGATCGCTCAAGTCGATGGGTTTGAGCCAGAGCACGCGATAGCTCAGTTTCTTAGAGTCGGCAAGTTCCATGCTGCTGGGTTGATCGATGCGTCCGATGGTGCCCTGCAAGCGATAGCAGCGTCCTCGAAGGGTATCTGTCTGGGAGAGCAGTTGCGGGACGGCAATCGTTGGAACCGCGTTGATGTAGATCGCCTCCTGAAATGATTTGGCGATCTCCGAGGCTCGGACCAGGAGCCTTGCTAGGCTCAGTCGCTCGGTGGTCTTCCAAGGCGTGTTGTCGGCAAGATCAGACAAGAGTGCTCGATCCATAGCCAGTCGCACGCTGCGCTGGATTCCTTCGGGCAGATCGGCAATGCTCTTTGCCGACGCGTTCTGCGACCAAGCCTCGAACGACGAATGAAGTTCAGCTAGTCCAGTGTTCGGGTTGGTTTGCGAGTCTGCTAAATCGATCCATCGCGAGAGGGTCGCGGTTGAGCTAGCAAGCCAGCTTTCGATCGAGCCGTTAGAAACTGGGCCAACAGATGCTGTTTCCTTCGTCGGGTTCGGCTCGGTCGATGGGCCGTTCTTCGATCGGTCGACGATCCCGAAGATCTGCTCGACCAGAGACACTTTGCCATCGGTCGAAAGGCTCTGCATCAAGTGTTCGATGACTTGAGCCCGCTGCTCGACAGTCGAGTCAGGGGATACAAGCCCGAGAGATTCGACATCCGAGTACCACTGCGACGGAAGTGCATCGGTGGATGTTTCTGTTTTGCTAAGCGACTCGGCTGAGTTTGCGGATTGGGTCGTGGCTGGATTGCTGGCCGGGTTGCTCTGCGAGTTGTTTGTTGGGAGCAGACCGATGGCTCCGGCGACCCTACCTACCTTTTTAGAATCGGAGACCTGCCGGATCATCATCAGGACCAAAATCAGCAGGACAATGAGGGAAATCAGGCGTCTTGGGCCGGAGTTGCTCTCAAGAGCCGATTGGTGGATGCGGCGTTGTCCGTCCAAGGAATACCATCGTTCTCGACGTTTGGGAGCCATAGAGTGACGAATTGAGGGTTGAGAGTTTTCTTTTGGGACGTTCTATCTGGCCCAAAGACCGTTATAATGCGGACGCCTACTTTTCCTCATTGTACCCCCGTTTGTCAAACGAGCGATCTATGCTTCCAAGTTGCAATGGGCAGCCTATCGGATTCCGGTTCTCTTCCAATCCTTTTCGCAAAAGATTTCTGAGTTGCTTGCTCGGAGGTCTGGCCGTCGTTTCTTTCAACTTCGATAGTAGGACTGCTTGGGCCGACGAGCCTGCGGCCAAGTTTCTTCAGAGCCTCAAGGACTCCGGATACTACGATGAGGCGCTCAAGTACCTTGAGATCAGCGCTCAGAGGAATCGGTTGCCCGAGTCCATGAAAGCGGACCTGGGGCTCGAAAAGATCATGCTTTTGCAACTCTCCCTGGTCGAGGTAAGGACCTCGAAGGACATCGATGAAAAGCTGGCTCAGGTCGAGCAAGGATTCAAAGATTTCTTGGCAAACTCGCCAAACCATCCTCGCCGGGGCGAGTCCCTTTTGAAGCTTGCGGATCTGTATCTCAACCGGGGAACAAAGTATTTGGACAATGCCAAGGAGGAGTCGGCCAAGCCGGAAACGGCGGCCAAGGCCAAGGAGCTTCGAGAAAAAGCTAGGCCTTCGCTCCAGCAGGCATTCGACACTTATGCGACCACGATCGAAACGCTCCGTCCGACGCTCGAGCAAATGCAAGGTGCGAATGTCAAGCCGAACGAAACAGACCGATTGGCCCTTCGCAAAAAACTCCAAGACGAGTATCGCCAGGCGCAGATACTCCAAGCGATTTGTTCCAAGCTGATCGCAGAAACTTTTGATCCGAACACTCCGGAGTGGAAGCAGCGTTTGGAGGATGCTGACAAGAAGCTGTACGATGTTTCGGAAAAAAGCACCGGCGCTAAAAACGCTGGGGCTAAATACATGAGCTTGCTCAATCGCGGCCGTGTTCAAGCCATGCTTGGGCAGATCGATGGAGCCCGAGAGACCTTTAAACGTGTCGCTGAGAATGAAGAGGCAGGGATCTTTCGGACTTGGCGAATCCAGGCCATGGCCGAGATGGTTCGATTGGACAGTTTGCCTGCGTCGGCCAAGTACGACGCGGCGGTCATGGCAGGTGAAGAGCAACTCAAGCAGGCCGATTATCGCGAGCGGGAAAAGCCCGAGTGGCAAGAACTGACGCTTGCCGTCGCCGAAGCCAGGATGGCTTGGATGAAAGCCCTCGAGGAACAAAAGGCCGAGGAGAGCAAGGTTCGAAATATTCGCCGCGAGGCCCGCGAGGCGCTTCAAGCACTCGCGAAAAAGAATGGACCGATTGCCACGAAGGCCAAAAATTACCTCAAGGATCTTGGCGTCGAGGCCAAGGCCAACGACGACACCAAACTTCCCGAGGTGAAGAACTTTGCCGAGGCGATGAAGGCCGCGCGAGCCAGGCTCGATCGTGCCGAGGAAGGTGAAGCAAC
>JBJTAQ010000010.1:0-13037 GCA_046090945.1 Pirellula sp. | reverse complement strand
CACCTGACAATCCTTGGACTTGGCGTTGGCTGATCTTGCTGGTGGGAATGACTTCCTTTTGCGAAGGTGCCTTCGGGCTCTACTCGCACGAGTTCTTGACAACGACCTACGGAGATATTGGCTACTACCTTTTTGCCGCATGCATCCTCCTGGAAACCCTTCTACTGGTCTGCCTACCATTCCTGCCCAACATCCGAAAAAGACTCCTGTTTGTCGGACCACTTGGTTGGATGTTGCTGCTCCTAGGATGCTTGATCGCTCAGGCCGGTTGGCCATGGTTCGGTATCCTCTCTCTTGCCATGGCAATGAATTGCCCATTCCAAGTCGCCTGCTATGAGAATGCGCACGCGATACGACCTCAAATCACAGGACTGGCAGCCATCGCTTTAGCTCAAACGCTCGGTATCTTCTGCTCGCAATGGACTTCGGCCCTGCTAAACCGATTCGCGAGCAGCAATCGCCTCGATCATCCTTGGACGCACCTCTGGTCTTGGGCATGGATCGTTTCAGTGGTCGGCTTGGCTCTCGCCGTTCTGATTCAAAAACGAAAGCACTAGAGAGCTTCGAGTTGGTATTCCGACAACTCGACACTTATTCCCTGCCCC
Source organism: Pirellula sp. (assembly GCA_046090945.1). Taxonomy (GTDB): domain Bacteria; phylum Planctomycetota; class Planctomycetia; order Pirellulales; family Pirellulaceae; genus JBKCUI01. Next base: position 12,432 of record JBJTAQ010000010.1, on the reverse strand, counting down.
ATACATCGAACTCCAATCAGAAGCCGTATCTGATTCTCACGACGAATGACGATTCCCTCGAACCCCTTGAACGGTCCTGTCTTGACACGGACCGCAGATCCAGCCTCCAACTTCGATTCGGGCAAGACTGGCTCCCCGGTCAGGATCGCTCTGTAAATCCGCGAGATGTCTTCAACAAACTCCGCAGCGTTCGGAACCTGCAACTGATTACAGACCGATCCAGTCGTCTTTGCCTTGTAGAGATCCTCGTGGCCCCCGAAAACGAACACGTAGTTCGAGAACAGTGGTACGAAAGCCCTACGCGCACGACCCTTGGGACTCCGATACCGTTTTTCAATCACCGGTGCGTAAAAAGGGACCTCGCTCTCGATCAGACAACGCATCAGTTTCTTCTCACATCGTGGCAAGGTCTGCATCGCCCACCATCCCCTGGCCTTATCGGTTTGGAGCGAATCGATCGTATCGAACAGATTCTCCGGAAAAACGTCCTTCTCTTTGTTCAGAAGCGGCATCGAACTCTCAACCCCTACTAGCCAATGAAACCAAGGCGAATGCTCTTGAGTCATCGTAACCAAGGTGACGATATTTTGAAGTCCTTTCAGTCAAGAGGCAATCGAAAGCGATATCTTGCCGAACTAGACGATCCAAGTATCCATGGCGGAAAAATCGACAATCTCGGACCCTGCAGGTCCAAAATCCCCCATAAATCGATCTAGCGGGCAAGCCTTACAAGACGATACGATCGCGGGGATTGTCCAAGGACATTCGGTGGTCGATAACATGCTCCCCAGTACCGGTCTGTCCAAGGCTCGTAACAACCAGGGTAAGGAAGCCCGAAATGAAATCAGGCGGAAACTCTTCTTGCAAGCTTCGCCTCGCAGAATTGACGGTCTTTGCATGCTTGCTACTCTCGGGTTGCCAAGCGTCCCGATACGCAGAACGCTTCGGACTAGGAACGATCGACAGGCAGAAAGCCAAGGCGGCGGACTTCGACCCTTATCCGCTGAACGACATCGGTCCTAGCGTCGTTGGAGGCAGACCACCGGGATTCTTCAACCCACTGCCAGAGCCGCGTCGCAATGAGTTGCTCGGCAAAAACCCCTCGAGCTCCCGCTAAACGACAAGACGCCGACTCGATGTTTGTTGGTGCATCGAATCGGCGTCCGTCTTTTTATTCCTCGCGATCGAGATCATCGGCAAAAACCATCGCGATTCTTTTTCTAAGCGGTCCGGCGTCAAGCGGCCCGGCGCCGAGGCTGGTTGGTCGGGCTCGGCAATCGACGATCAAGCTCCCCATCGATCGTTGGAGACTCTCGCGTTTCACTCAACTCCAATCGCAGCACACGCACACTCGATGGTGCTTCGACCCCAATGCGAACCTTGTCGCTGCCCACTCGAACAATCGTCAAAACGATGTCGTCCCCAAGATAAATCCGCTCCGACTCTTTCCTTGTCAATATCAACATAATTCAATCATTCCTTTGATAGCTCGCCCGCGGCCCACCAGTGACTCGTTCGAAGAGTACCCTAAGCTGCTGGAATCATATTCTTGACGCACCGTATCCCTGATCGTTGCCCAGTCGAGTCGTAAAACAATACTCGAGCCGAGGCGAAATCCAGCACCGCAGTCAATCGAACCGAGCGTGGACCATGCAAACAATAAAAAACACCGCACGGACTTCCTTGCCTTGTCAAACACTCCTCGGTCATCGGAAACGCATGCGGAAGCAACTGATGCATCCGACAGAGTTCCTCCAAAACCAAGTCCCGAATTTGGCTCAAGTTTGGCAATTGCGCACACCTTTCTCTTGGGTTATGCCCCGCATCGAAATGCGAGTTGAATCCTGCCCTCTGGGCTGATTTACTATCGGCAGGCAACAAAAGAAATTTAGCCCTAACGACTGGATACTTGGGGTAGAATTCTTTGCCAAGACTGCAAGCTTTGCACGCTTGGACCAGTCGATTCCGTTGGAAGCTTTAGAACGATTTCCAATCTTTTGGAGAAGATGACAAGGATTCGTTGAAGTCGCCTCGAATTTACTTTGAAACTCGAGGTTGAAGCATCCGTGCTTGTGTGCCCAAGTTCAATGCGCTCTTGCTCCCAACCACCAACTTGATCTTTTTCTCCGGCGCGATTACCGCGTCAATCTCCATCGACTGCGTTTCGGCTGCAAGCTCCTTCTTCAGCGCCATCCGATCATCTACCCAAACCTCGACTAATATCGCAGACTGTACATCTGAGTCGCTCGCCCGATCTAGGCGTGTCTGCAGCTTGGTCATCCCCTCAGGTGCTCTGAATAGATACTCACCCGGCCCAGGAAACAGCAAGTCACCGCTGGAACCTTGACCCTTGACCCAACGCGGCTTTAGAGTCGTCGATAAAACTGCGTCAATATTTCCGAACCCACCCCTCCTGAGCGATCGCGATTCGAGTGTCGCCAAATTGGAAACCCAAGCCAACTTGTCCAACCCGCAGTCGATCGATTCCAGCCAATCGATCGGTACCTGTAGCGAGTTCCCCCATGAGCCAGCAACTTGTAGCGAGCCGTCGACAACCGTCGCCTTCTGAGCCACCAAAGCGCTACCGTTGCTCAGTTGCACTCGAATCCCCTTGAACGCTGCCGACGCCTGCTTCCTGTACCATAAAACACCCGCAAGCCGATCGACCGAAGCCTCGACGATCTGTCCATCAACATCAAAAAGAATCTTGCCGTCACGAATCCCCTTGACCACTCCATCGACACGGTCTAACGCGCCGCCGGGACGCACCACGATCAGTGCATCGGATTTAAGATCCTCACGCAAATAAGCTTCCCAAGCCTCCTCGGATTTAGGCTCAAGCTTTTTGAGTTTCAGAAATCGAATCTCACCAGAAAATCCATTTTGAGTCTGATCGTCACCGAGCTCAACAGTCCAATCCTTTTCCTTGCCGTCGATCTTCCGGACAGCCAGCAAAGTTCCATCGATCAGCCCGATCGTCCAATTGGCCGGAACAGCACTGCGAGTCGGCTTGGCACCAACCCGCTGGATCAATAGGATCTCATCAATTCTCTTGCTGGCATCCGCGACCCCTTCTGGAGCCGCCGGCTTATAAACCAGCGACTCCATATCGACCGACACCAAGCTTCCATTCCAGCTTTGACCGTGGATATCCGTGAATTGCATTTGGAAGTTGGACTGTGCCCAAGAAACTGCACACAGCGTCGTCGCGATTGCAAGAGCCGCAGCAAACACCCAAAGCTTTCGAATCGAATTAATCGCCATATTCAGCCAGCCTCAACAAACGCTTCGCAATGACCGCGGCCTCTACCGATCGATCCGGTTTGAATCCTACACCCAATCCGATCCTTTGCCAATCGTAGTAATCAGGCGCGACCACAACGTAGAACGGCTGTCTCAGCCGTTCAGCCTCCTAGTTTCCATCGCTCTCGAGCAAGCTCACAACGTAGAACGGCTGTCTCAGCCGTTCAGTGCGCAAGCTGAATAACAGCAACCAAAAGGCTCCATGCTGATTAGGTGCATCGGTCCGTGTAAAAGTTGCGTTGGAGATTACGAGAGAGTTTTCTTAAACAACTCGAGCATGCGAGCCCAAGCTCGCTCGGATTGATCCTTGTTGTAGACGCGAGTGTCGGGCGGGCACCAGCCATGCCCCGCCGGATAAACCTCGATCTCGGCAGCTAACTTCGCACCGTCGAAAGCTTCCTTAAGTACCGACTTGGACTCAGGATCTCTCTGGTCATCGTTCTCTGCGATGGCCACTAAGAACGATGCCTTCATCTTGGGGATAAGCAAGTGTGGGCTCTCAGGTTCCTTGGTCACTAAACCGCCTCCATGGAACGAACATCCTGCTCCAATGCGATCCGGTACAGCGGCCGCCGTACGCATCACGATCGGACCACCCATGCAGTATCCAATCGTTCCAATCTTCTTGCTCTTGTCGACCTGCGGTTGCGAGTCGAGCCATGCGACAAAGGCCACCGCGTCGGCTTGATGGGTCTTTGGGCTCAAAGACCTTGCCAGTGGCACCACCTCTTGGATCGGTGTACTGGCCCCTTGCGGAGCCGTCGGAGCTTTCATGGTACGGTAAAAAGGGTTGACGACCAGGACACTGTAACCATCCTGCGCAAGCCGCTTGGCCATCTGCCGAAACGCGGGCCGCAATCCGAAAATATCGGGCCACACCAAAACGGCCGCATGAGCCCCGCTTTTGGGGGTGACATAGTAAGCGTCGCATTGACCGTCGGGAGTCGCGATCGTCACTTCTTGCTCCTGCACCTCGGCTGCATTAGCACCTTCAGGAAAGAGAATCGCCGCACCGACCCCTAGTGCTGCCAATGCTCCGATGTCTCGCCGGGAGTACCTCTTGAGGTCGTCTTCGAAATGGTCTTGGTCGCACATGATCTGAATCCTTGGTTTGTAAAACGGAACTGATGTCGGATAAATCGAAAGGCAACTCGGCTCGTACTCATTGGCTCGCGGCCGGTTGTCGGTAAGTTTTCTTCTTTTGGAAAAGTCCGCGATGCTCGCTCAGCTCGCTGCGAAATGCTCCCTCTTCGGTCAACTGGATCGCTTGGTTGATCGTGTTGATGGCCGTCGGAAAATTGCCCTGGGCCGCTTGGGCCATCGCAAGCACATGCAGTAAATGCGCGTTGACATTCCCCTGGCTTGCATCGATCGCCCTCTGAGCGGTCTTGGCCGCCGCTTCGGGATCCCTGTAAAAATCCTCGGGACAGGTGGCCATCATCCAAGCGGCATTTTGAAGTGCTCGAACGTATTTCGGATCTGACTTCATGGCCTTTTGATAAGCCTCTGCAGCCTCCTTCCAGCGTCCGAGCGATTGGCATGTGTCGGCAAACTCGGTGGCGACTTTGGCGGAGTCCGGCGCAAGACTCATTGCGGATTGATAATCAGCGAGCGCCGCTTCGGTCTGTCCGAGCGCAAAGCGCGCATTGCCTCGCCCACTGAACAGATCGGCTACCTTGTCGTCTAACGCAATCGCTTTGTTGTAATCCTCGATCGCTCGGTTGTAGTCCCCTTTGCGAAAGTAGATCTCCCCTCGATTGTGAAAGGCTTCGACGAACTTAGGATTGATTTCGATGGTCTTGGTAAAAGCGTTGATCGCATCTGGAAAATTTCCTGCGATTGCCATGAGAACACCTACGTTGTGGTGGGCTCGCCAGCGAAGCGGATCGTTCTGGATCGCCAGGCGAAAGTCGTCGATCGCGGCGCGGTCGAGATTCTCGGCCTCGGCTAACTGACGCGCGGCGACCATCTCGCCAGCCATGTCCGAGCGCAGTTCCCCGCGTCGATTGGCTGCCCAACTCAAGAGCTTCTTCGCATAAGCTCGCTCGGAAACGACGCGAGTGCTATCCCCTGCAACGGTCTTGCAACGCTCAATGACGCTGTTGTACTCCAAAACCGAGCGGGCTTGCTGGGAGGCTTCGAAAAGCGATTGCAAGTCGGCAGGTACACCGCCCGGAGTCCCGTCCGCATTGGCAGTGCGTTTGGCGATCTGTGCATCGGTTTCGCTATCTGCTTGTGCAGACTGATTCGGCAGTTCAGGTCTGGGATCCGCCGCGGCTTGTTCGTCCCAACTCGTCCTGGGAATCGCCCGCTGCGAATAAAGCACGCCTGGGAATGCTGCACTACAAACGACAAAAAACAGGCTGCTCAGGTGCATCGGCCAGCGACTACGCATGGACAATCTCTCCTTGATAAACTCCATTAAAATTACCTCGCTATTTCGCGACCTGGTTCGACCCAGACTCGAATGCTCAATATCATAACAGAAAACGAGCCCTGGGCATCGGTATCAACCCTGGTTTTCCACATCGCTTGTAGTTACATTGACGGCTGATATCAGCCAAGCAAGCAGGCCAGCACCAGAAAGTTTGACAGCAATGCCAGTAAACGACGCGACCATCCGAAGACTTCACGAGATTCTCCTTCAACTGGCAGATGTCCGCGGACAGATCGATCGAGGACCCAAGCAGATCAAAGCGGCCCAGGCCAGGGCTCAGCAAGCACGCGATACCGTGACTGCATGTCGGGAAGACATCAAAAAGAATCGAATGGAGGCAGATCGAAAACAACTCGAGCAACGGCAGTACGAATCGAAAATCTACGATTGGCAAGGAAAGCTTAACGGCGCGACCAAAGAGCGGGAGTTCCAAGCCATCAAGAATCAAATCGCCGCTGATACTCAAGCGAACAGTGTCCTTTCGGATGAGATCTTTGAGATTCTCGAAAACGTCGATTCTCTCCAGACCAAGCTCGCGACTCTCGAAGGGGAACTCAAGACGATTGAAGAGGATAGCCTGAAAGCTCAATCGAGGATCGAAGAGCGAATCGGTGTTCTGCAAGGGGAGTTGGTTCGGATCGAAGCGGAACTCAAAACGGCCGAGGCCGAACTTCCGGGAGACTTTGCAGCGGTCTATCATCCCCTAGTAAAGACCCGCGCCGAAGAGGCTTTTGCTCCGCTTGACGATCGGTCCTGTGGCGGTTGCAATACCGGACTTCCTCCACGCGTCGTCGATCAACTTCGCCAAGGGCATCCGGTCCCTTGTTCGAGCTGCGGTCGATGGCTGTATCGACCTGAATGACCCCGAATTCCATCGAGTCACATCTTACGAACCTGCCTGCCCACCTGCGGGAGCGAACCCGCGCAGTCTCCGACCACAGACGAACGCTCACCGCTCAGACTCAATCGCCGGTGGTCTACTGGACCCATCACGCGCAGCGAGTTGATGAAAACCCCGCCTTGGATGTCGCCTGCGAAATCGCCGCAGCCTTGGATCGACCTCTGCTGGTCTATCACGGCCTGTCCTCTGAATACCGATATGCATCAGACCGCCACCACGTATTCCAGCTCCAGTCTGCCAAGGATCTGCAACAAGCGTACGAGAAACTTGGCATTCGCTACGCATTCTTTCTCCAGCGACGCAGCGACAATACTCCGGCCCTGGTTGCCTTAGCCAAGCAGACAGACCTGCTGATCACCGAGGATTTCCCGGGAGAACCCACCGATCGATGGCTTCGAAGGCTCTCGCATCTGAAACACTTGACGGTCCTGGCCGTCGATACAGCTTGTGTGGTCCCGATGCAGTTGGTGGGCAAACCTTTCGATCGGGCGTTTGCCTTCCGAGATGCCACGAAAAAACTCTACAAAGAACGTGTAAGCAGGCCTTGGCCGGCAAGCGAGGCGCATCGAGCCTACTACGCAGGCGCTTTGCCATTCGTCCCCCTAGACCCTAGCCAAGTTGATCCGCTGGAGATCGTCTCGCAATGCGATATCGATCCGACGGTCCCGCCCGTAGCCGACACCTGTGGAGGAAGCATCGCTGGATACCGCCGCTGGGAGGATTTCCTCAAACGCCGTCTGAGTCGCTACGCTTCCAAACGCAACGACCCTTGCTCGGATGTGTCGAGCCGCATGTCCGCTTATCTACACTACGGAATGGTTTCTGCGATGCGACTGGCACGCGAAGCCCACGAGCGCCAAGCGGAGAAGTACCTCGAAGAGCTTCTCATTTGGCGAGAATTAGCGTACGGCTACTGTTTCTACAATAGCGATTATTCCAAAGTAGCGACACTGCCCGTGTGGGCATTGGAGACGCTGCGCAAGCACCAGTCCGACCGACGCGTTCGATTGTACTCCTGGGAGACTCTTGCCCGTGCGCAAACCGACGACCCGCTCTGGAACGCCTGCCAAGAGAGCCTCATCAAACAAGGTGAGCTTCACAACAACGTCCGTATGACTTGGGGCAAGGCTCTCTTGCAGTGGACCGAATCGCCCGAACAAGCACTCGCGTGGTTGATCGATCTGAATCACCGATACGCTCTGGACGGACGCGACCCGGCCTCCTACGGTGGGATCCTCTGGTGCCTTGGCCAATTCGATCGCCCTTTCTATCCCGAACAACCTATCCTTGGAACCGTCCGTCCCCGTCCCACCGCCGAGCACACCAACCGTTTGGATCTTGGGAAATATCAGGTTCATGTGAATCGGCCGATCGCAAGCAGGCCCTGCAAAGTCGCTGTCGTAGGCGCAGGCCTTGCCGGTTCGATCTGCGCTCGGACCCTTTCGGACACAGGAATCCATGTCGAGGTCTTCGAGAAATCTCGCGGAGCTTCCGGCCGATCGGCTACCCGACGCATGGACTCGGGAAACCTCATCGATCACGGAGCTCCCTTCCTCGAACTCCCTACTCAACGATGGGCTCTGCGACTCGAGTCTTGGGAACGCGACTCGGTCATCTCCAGGTGGGAGCCGCGAGGCGCGATCTGGAACGGTCACGAACCCTCCGGGCCGATCGCTCCGGTCTCACTCGGGACGACTAGGTTGTGGGTTGGCCAAGGCGGAATGAATCGACTCGGTAAGTATCTTTCACAAGGGTTGAATGTCCACTATCGGACCACCGTGGACTCAATACAGCGCGAGGATCGCGGTTGGATCCTAAGAGGGACATCGAGCCATGATGCGGGAATTGAATCGCGCATCGAAGCCGGGCCCTACGACGCTGTGGTGTTTGCGATTCCCGCACCTCAAACCGCCGCGCTGGTAACCCCCGAAATCCAATGGCACTCGGCCCTGGCTCAAAAGCACATGCGTGCGACTTGGGCCTTGCTGGTCGAGTTCGAGCAGCCTTGGCAGATTCCCTTCGATGCTGTCGCTTTCAATGAGCATCCATGCTTGGATTGGATCTGTCGCGAATCGAGTAAGCCTGGGAGATCGAATTCGGATGCTTGGTGTGTCCATGCCAATGATCGATGGTCTAGAGACCACCTCGAATGCAATCCGCCTTGGGTAGCTGAGGCACTGCTCGACGCGCTGCGGGAACTGAGGGTCGCTTCGGTTCCATCGCCGATCGGTCATCAGGTACATCGATGGCGCTATGCCCTGCGTGATGGCCAAACCGCAGAAGATCCGAACCAGCACACTGCGGCAGCTTATCTTTGGGATCCAGTCCGGCAGTGCGGAGCGTGCGGGGATTGGGTCAGACCCCGCGCCAACAACCCCAACGCCAACAACTCTAGCGCCACCGGAGGTTTTCTCGGCAGACCCTTGGGACTATCCGATTCGCTCGAATCCGGAGCAGCCATGGCTGGTGCAATCCTGCGGCATTGGATCGGCAGATTTCCCCTCGGGGAATTCGATTCCAGAGGGAAAACAGCCTACCAGCCGTCTCTTTTTGGGGACGAGGCATTCTGATAAGTCGGGCTTGACGCAGTTGCCCTATTTTGACTATTCCACCACTTGGACTGGAGTGCATCCAAAGGTTGAATGGTCGTGGACCTCTCCTGGTCTACGCGAGACTCGAACATCGACCGGAGCGTTGATCTTGAAAATTTCCGTCGTATCCCCGGTATATAACGAGAGCGAAGTGCTCCCGTATCTGTTTGACGCACTGCCCAAAGCGTTGGCGAAGCTGACAGATAACTACGAGATCATTCTGGTCAATGATGGGAGCACCGACGGCTCGGACTATGTCATCCGGCAGCGGGCCGAACTCGACAACAAAATCAAGCTGGTGAGTTTCAGTCGCAATTTTGGTCAGCAAGCAGCCATCACCGCAGGCCTCGATTGCGTTACAGGAGATATTGTGGTGGTGATGGATTGCGACATGCAGGATCCACCCGAAATGCTCGCGCCGATGCTTGACAAGATCCATGAGGGTTACGATGTGGTCTCGTGCAGACGAACCGGACGCGATGGGGAATCGATCTTCAAGCGTTGGAGTTCAACGGCCTTTTATCAAGTCATGAGGTTGGGGATCGACAAGCGAATTCCTGCCGAGGTCGGGGACTTTCGCATGTACACACGCAGAGCCGTCGAGGCCTTGCGGGCTTTCCGCGAACAGCATCGATTCATGCGGGGCGTGGTCGCTTGGTTGGGGCTTAAGGAAGCAATCTTGCCATTCCATCGCCCGGCGCGAGCCGCAGGCCAGACAAAATACCCGGTATCGAAGTTGATCAAGCTGGCCTGGACTGCGATCTCCTCATCCTCGCCGTTGCCGTTGAAAGCCAGCTCGTACCTTGGTGCAGGGATGCTACTCGGAGCCTTGGTCGCAAGTTGCCTGAGCGCCTTGGGCTGGATGTCCGGCTGGAACTCGACCTCCACGCTGGCTTGGGTTGCATTCCTGCTAGGCCTAAGCGGGGTTCAAATGTCGGCGATTGGATTGCTAGGCGACTATATCGGGAGAGTTTTCGAGGAGTCCAAGTACCGACCCCTGTATGTAGTCAGCGAAGTCTGCAACATCGACCGCTCACCCGAGCAACCTCGTGCTCTGTGGCTAGATTCATCCGAAGTTGCTTCTCCCGCGCACGTGGAACCCAGAATCTTTGGGCCGATCGTCGTGCCCGCTCCCATGCGAAAAACAGCTTGATCGGTTCGCGATGAAATCAGCCGAGCAAAACGACACGCCTTGCCACAGTTCTTGGTGGCCCGATGTAGTGCTGCTGGTGGTTGCCTGCGGCCTAGTGCTGTGGCTTGGACTCGGAAGCACTCGACTCTGGGACCAAGACGAGGGGTACTACGCCAGTGTGGCCCGCGAAATGTACGAGCGCCAGGACTGGGTGGTTCCTACCTTCAATCAAGAGTTGTTTGCTCATAAACCGCCCCTGATGTATTGGGGCATGCTCGCGGGGTTCCATCTGTTTGGTGTTTGCGAATTCGCAGCACGATGGCTCTCGGCCGTTCTAGGTACGGGCATGGTCCTGCTAACCTATCGACTCGGCCGCCTGCTCGTCGATCGCAAGGCGGCATTGATTGCGGCATTGGCTTTAGTGTCGAGCTTGATGTTCACCCTGGCAACTCGGTCGGCGACTGCCGATGCCCACCTAGGTTTCTTCGTACTGCTGGCGATCAACCTCTGGGTCTCGGCTGCGAAAAGCTCCGACGAAACACTTGGTCCGCACGGCACGGATCTTCCCAATATCCCGCTGACGACGTGGCTGCTGATCTACCTTGCGATCGCCTTTGCTGTCCTATCCAAAGGGCCGATCGGGTTTGCATTTCCAATCGCGATATTGGGAACGCTAACACTGATGTGGCCTTGGATCTGCGGTCAAAATGCCAGTTTATGGCAAGGGATTACTCCCAAGCGGTTTTTGAGGGCGACCCGATCGATGCAACCTTTCGCAGGATCGATTGTACTGCTTTTGGTCGCTGCCCCTTGGTTTTGGATCGTCAATGAACGTACCAACGGCGCGTTTTTGGTCGAGTTTTTCGGCGTGCAGCACCTCGAGCGATTCTCCAAGCCCATGGACAACCACAGCGGACCGATCTACTACTACTTGGTATCGATCCTACTCGGCTTTTTCCCTTGGACTTCCTTTGCGATTCCGATCGGTTTGCATGCTTACCAAACGCATTGGCAGCGACCTCAAAGGCTGCTCTGCTCGGTTCTGTCGGTATGGTTGTTTTTCTACTTGGTTGTTTTCTCTTTGGCCAGCACCAAACTGCCGAACTACATCATCCCTGCCTACCCTGCGGTGGCTCTTTGGATCGGAATCTATTTTGCGTCATGGATGCAAACAGATTCAGAGTTTAAGCTTGCAAGGAGATTTTCATGGCCGATTGCAGGCTGGTCGTTCATGATTCTATCAGGACTGATCGCAGGCGGTATCACGATCCTGCTTGGGCTTCCCCAAGGAGTAGGATTGGTGGAGCGACTTGAGTTAGACCCGGCGATCTTGCCAACCATCGCGCGGTTTGGTTGGCTGGCAGCATTGCTGATCGCAGGTGGTCTGGCTGGGGTGATGCTTCATCGACGAAACCATGGGGCTTGGAGCACGGCTCTTTTGTCTGCAGTCTGTGTGGTGTGGGTCGGTGTGCTTTGGCAAGTGATTATTCCAGCGATCGATCGATTCCAAACGCCCCAGCAAATCGCGACCGAATACATCGCACCACACCACACCGTCCGGAGCCCTATCCGGCAGTACGGATCAGATGGGCAACCGGCCATCGTCGGGATGTTTCGCCCAAGCATGGTGTTTTACTCGAAGGGTCGATTGAATTTCTGCTCCGACGAGCGAGCGCTCGAGCAGTCCCTAACAGAGGATCCGCCGAGCTTGGTGGTTGTAAACCAATCCAGCGACCAAGCCGAGCGCATGCTCGATGCACACGGATACCGTCTAGCAGATTCGCTGGCGAGTTTTCCCAAGCGTGGAGAGATTCGCGTGTATCGCAAGTAGTTCGGTGTGGTTTCAGCCCATCGGCGATCGTGTACACTGATAACGGTCGATCTTGCAACCAGCTAGAGCTTGCAACCAGCCAGCGTAGACATCGGCTTAGCTCGAGCCTACGAATCTGCCACCCTCCACTTTTAAGCTAACGATTGTAAACCCACCTAGGAGAATTCGTCCCCATGCCGTCGAAAAAGAATCACCTATCGCAAACCTTGCATCGCCGAACGGTACTCAAGCAGGCGA
>JBJTAQ010000009.1:0-2652 GCA_046090945.1 Pirellula sp. | reverse complement strand
GTTGCAACCCTAGCCGCCTCGGAACCGATGCTCAAAAGCCTCACCAACCTGGACATCGATCATCGAGGTCGAGTTTGGGTATGCGAAGTCGTCAACTACCGACGCCACAACGGTGAAAGACCTGAAGGGGACCGAGTGCTGATTCTCGAGGACACCGACCAAGATGGTGTGATGGACAAAACGAAAGTGTTTTATCAAGGACGTGATATCGATTCGGCTCTTGGGATCTGCGTTTTAGGGAATCGGGTCCTGGTCAGCGCCGCTCCCTATGTTTGGGAATTCATCGATAACGACGGTGACGATGTGCCTGACAGCAAGCGGGCCATTCTCACCAAGACGGGGGATCCTCAGCATGATCACTCCGTGCACTCCTTTGTATTCGGGCCCGACGGCAAGCTCTACTTCAATTTCGGTAACACCGGCCACCGACTCTGCGACGCCGACGGCAAGCCGATTTTGGATCGCTGGGGACGTGAAATCAACGACTCGGGCAATCCTTACCGCCAAGGGATGGTCTTCCGCTGCAACGAGGATCTCAGTGACATGGAGGTCCTAGGTCACAATTTCCGAAACAACTACGAGGCGGCCGTCGACTCGTTCGGAACCCTATGGCAATCGGACAACGATGATGATGGGAACCGTGCAACGCGCATCAACTACGTGATGGAATTTGGTAATTACGGGTACGTCGACGAAATGACGGGTGCAGGCTGGCAAAGTGAGCGTACCAATTGGGAGTCAGAGATCCCTCAAAGGCACTGGCACCTGAACGACCCAGGCGTCGTGCCGACAATGCTCATCACCGGCGCCGGATCCCCGACAGGTATCACCGTGTACGAAGGGCAAATGTTGCCTGATGTGTTTCGCAACCAAGTCATCCACTGCGATGCAGGCCCGAATGTTGTCCGAGCTTATGTGGCTAAAAATGAGGGTGCAGGCTACTCGGCTAGAATCGAAAACCTTGCCGTAGGCGAAACCGATAAGTGGTTTCGTCCAGCCGATGTCGCAACCGCTCCAGATGGTTCGATGTTCATCAGCGACTGGTACGATCCAGGTGTCGGTGGACACAACATGCAAGACATGGAGCGAGGGCGACTCTTTCGCATCGCCCCTGAAGCGACCAAGTACATGGTCCCTAAGTTCGACTTTAGCACCCCAGATGGTGCCGTCGCTGCACTGAAGAATCCTTGCAACTCGGTCCGCTATCTGGCTTATCAAGCTTTGGTGAAGATGGGCAAAGGAGCCGAAGGGCCACTGTTGGAGTTATCCAAGGACCCCAATCCTCGCATGCGAGCTCGGGCGATTTGGTTGTTAGCCAAAGTCCAAGGTGCAATGGCCGCTACTTCGTTGGCAGCAAAAGATGGCGATGCCGACGTTCGAACCGTGGGGATTCGTATCGCAAGACAAGCAAAGTTGTCGACCAAGGATTATCTTCCAATGTTCCTCAAGGATGCTTCCCCCGTCGTTCTACGCGAAGCTGTATTGGCACTGCGAGAGGATCAATCCGAGCAGATGCCACAGTATTGGGCGGAGCTCGCAAGCCGTTTTGATGGCGAGGATCGTTGGTATCTGGAAGCCTTGGGAATCGCAGCGATGGATCGCTGGAGCGACTGTCTGAACGCTTACAAGTCGGTCGCAAAGAGCAACTCTGCCGACGCAGCACGGCTGATCGCTTGGCGAGGTCGCGGCTCGGTAGCCTCCTCGATGCTAGCTCAGTGGCTTGTCGATGAAAGGGTCGCCGTCAAGGATCGACAGGCACTGCTTCGAGCGACGGACTTCCATAAGGGGGATGACCGTCAAAGTGCGCTCAAAGCGTTGCTCGATCAAAAGGATCCGCAGATGGTCATCGAAGGCTTGATGCGAATCGATGGGATCAATGTCAACGAAAGCCCGCGATTGGTCGAATTGGTAAGGGAGCAGGTTAAGAAATTCGGTGACGATCCGGCTCAGCTTAAACTGTTGCAACGGACAAAAATTGGTGGGATGGGAGATCACTTACTCGGGTTGGCCAGCCGTTGGGGGGCTTCGACCCAGTCCCTTGCGGCTCTCGATTTGGCTCTGGAAACCGGAGCATCCGGAACTCTCGGCCAGCGACTGTCTACCCTGCAACCAACCGACGAGAGTTTGGCGCTGGCCAAAGTGTTAGCGCTGAGCAATCGCAAGGAAGCGGCAAACCTGCAAATGAGTCTTTTGGATAACGATCTGTCGGCCAAAGCGATCAAGGTCGAGGCAGCGTTGGGTTTGGCTCGCAACAAAACCCATCATCCCTATCTGATCGAACTCGCAAAGAGCGGACGAATGCCCGCGGATTGCAAACCGCTGCTTGGTCCTACACTCAGGAGTTCCGACAACGCGGAGATCCGCCAGGCAGCCGAGGGCCTGTTTCCGATGCTGAAAACATCCCAGAAGCCTCTACCGCCACTTGAGGAACTGGTCAAGAAGCGCGGAAATGCCGGAAACGGCAAAAACGTTTACTTCGGCGCAGCGACTTGTTCACAGTGTCACATGGTGGGTAATGAGGGCAAAAACGTAGGCCCAAGTTTGACCGAGATTGGAAACAGGCCCTCGGCTGCCTGGCGGATCTCCGCGTTGTCGGAACTCCTGAGTGTAGGACCAAGCAGCGGTTTGCAATCCGCGGGCATTCGTCCGCTC
>JBJTAQ010000008.1:0-9231 GCA_046090945.1 Pirellula sp. | reverse complement strand
AAGTGCCCCCGCAAGGACTCGAACCTTGGACCCGCTGATTAAGAGTCAGCTGCTCTACCGACTGAGCTACAAGGGCTTTAAAGCAGGAGTGTAATCGTAGCGTCCGGGCGCTGGGTTGCAAGTGGCAAATTCCCAAGCCATCCTGAGGGAAAACCAGGAATTTTTCCAGCATGTCGGTTGACCCACCCCCCCGTTAGAGCCGATACTTTTGGATTAACTTATCCTGTTAGTCCACAGGATCTTATTTCCCATTCACAAAGGAGCGTAACGATCGAACGCATTCAGACAAGGGTCAACAGCCAAATCCGCATATCTCCACTTCGCGTCATTGGCCCAGATGGAACTCAGTACGGAGTAATCACACTCGACGAAGCTTTAAACCGCGCACGCGAGGCCGATTTGGATCTCGTTGAGGTCGCACCCAACGAACGGCCACCGGTTTGCCGAATCATGGACTTCGGTAAATTCAAATACGAAAAGAACAAGAAGTCTGGTCAGAAGACGCATCAGACCAAAACGAAAGAAATCCGGCTTCGTCCCAAAACCGGTGAACATGATGTCGAGACGAAAGTTCGCCAAGCCATCGGATTTCTAAAGCACAAAGACAAGGTACAAGTCACTGTAATGTTCAAGGGGCGTGAACTGGCTCACGTCGAGGAAGGCCAGCGCGTCATGCAACAGATCTTGGCCGATTTGGCCGAGTACTCCAAGCTTGAATCTCCACCTTCGCAGCAGGGCAAGAAAATGATCGCCATGCTAGCCCCCAAGTAAATCATAGGCCGCCGGATGATCGTACGTTTCAAGCGGCCCGATGGATCGATCGGTTGGGGATGGAAATCCACACAGGGCATTCAGGATGTCTGCGGTGCAGACGACTCGCTGCCGGTATCGACCCGCGAAGTGATCTTGCGTTGGGATGAGCTCAAGTCTCGAGTCGTAAGCCTGATCAAAAAGCTCGGGCCGGCTGAAGAGGACTTGGAGGTTCTGTGTCCTCTGGATCAACCCGGCAAGATCTTGTGCATCGGGCTCAACTATCGCGACCACGCTATCGAAACCAATGCGGCTATCCCGGACGAACCAATCGTCTTTTCGAAAGCGCCGACAACGCTCATCGGACCTGACGTCCCCATCGAGGTCCCGTCGATCAGCAATCAAGTTGACTTCGAGGCAGAGTTGGTGGTCGTCGTCGGTAAGCGACTTAGAAAGGCTAGCCAAGAACAAGCCCGCCAAGCGATCTTCGGATACACCGCCGGCAATGATGTATCTGCCCGCGATTGGCAAAAAGAGAAACCCGGCAAGCAATGGCTTCTGGGAAAGTCCTTCGATACATTTGCTCCTCTGGGTCCCGCAATCGCATTGGCTTCGTCGATTCCAGATCCTGGGAAGTTGCGGATCCAATCGAGGCTCAATGGCAAGCTGATGCAGGATTCTTCGACCAGAGAGCTGATTTTTGCACCTGAGATGCTCCTGAGTTATATCTCGCAAGTGTTAACCATCGAGCCCGGAGACCTGCTCTTTACTGGAACACCCGCAGGGGTTGGAGTCGCTCGAAGCCCGCAAGTGTTCCTCAAACCAGGCGATCGAATCGAGGTCGAGATCGAGGCCATTGGGGTCCTTTCGAACCCGTGTGCTGAAGGCTGATTCCTCGCCGTGGCTTGGAGATTCTAGTAAAATGCGGTAAAATTTCGCATGCGGATGGATTTCAGGTAGAATACACCCTGGCTTAAAAATCGGTAATGTAACTCCGGTGATGTAAACTAGTATCCGCGTCTTAGCCCCCACACGCCTACCAACCGAAGCAGAAAACAGTGGAAAGCATTAAGCCTGAAACGCTCGGCAAGCGGGAGGCCAGTTCGCCGTTTGCCGACTCAATCGCGATCATTGTCTTGCGGATCATATTCGTGGTCGCTGCGGCGAGTATCGGAGCATCTCTAGCTAACTCGATGAGTGCCAAGATGGTACCGGGCGAGGAGCAACGGACGGCGATTACCCCGTATCTGGTATTCTCCGGAGTTCTGCTGATCGCTTGCGCGGTCATCGCACTGGACTTGTTCATCCCCCGGAAGCGAATCGAGGTGATCTCGGCGATTTATTTTGGGTTGCTCATCGGCGTGATCTTCACGAATCTGCTGATGTTGGCTTTGGGGCCATTTATCAACAATCCAGGGGGGACCAACCCCTACTCGTCCTACATATCGCTCGGGGTTCTGATCACTCTGTGTTACGCTTGCGTCAGCGTGCTGCTACAGACCAAAGACGATTTCCGATTCGTTATTCCTTATGTTGAATTTGCCCGAGATTTTAAGGGGATCAAGCCACTGGTGCTCGATACCAGCAGCATCATCGATGGTCGACTGGCGGAACTTTCCGAGACGAATATTTTCGACAACAGGCTGGTCATGCCTCGGTTTGTACTGATGGAACTCCAGGGAATCGCCGACAGCGGTGACAAACTCAAAAGGGTACGCGGGCGGCGGGGCTTGGATATCCTCAACAAAATCCGGACATCCAAGCGAATTGATTTCACGATGTACGACACGGAGTTGCCAGAGTTTGCCGGTCAACCGGTCGACATGAAACTTGTGCTGCTGGCGAAACATCTCGACGGCAAGCTGCTGACAGGCGACTTTAATCTGAACAAAGTTGCCAAGTTGCACAATGTCGAGGTGATCGATTTGAACCAAGTCGCCGCCTCGCTCAGACCCCAGTATCTTCCGGGCGAAGCCTTCCAAATCCGGGTGGTCAAGCCCGGTGAGAGCCACGATCAAGGCGTCGGATATCTCGACGATGGAACCATGGTCGTCATCGAGGGTGGGCGTGAGAAAATCAACCAAACCGTCCAGGTCGCTGTCACCAGCACGCTACAGACCCAGGGTGGCCGCATGATCTTTGCAAAGGTTGAGCAGAATTAAACAGCTCCAGGATCTGTAGCCAGATCTGCTGCGCGACGCTCGCAGTGTCGCTATTTCGCTTTCGGTGCTTGAGAGAACTTATCGGCAGAGAGTTTCTCGACCTTGCCGTTTTCTCTCAGGACCCAACAACCGTCGGCATCCATGGTTTTTTGGTGAGCGATGATCCGCTCACCACCTTGGACTAAGTCAGCACCCCAGAAATAGACCAATTCGCCGTTGACGAGGTATTCTGCGGCGACCGGAGCCATGGGCTCAAGCGGCATGAACGACGCGATGTCTTTGGGCGGCTTTACATTATCGGCAGGCAGATTCTTTAAGAATTGACCAAAGTCCTCCAAGGCACCTCGCAGTGGTTGATCGCCCGGCCCGGTTTTGGTCCCTTCGCATCCGACAATTCCAATCAACATGAGCCATGTACCAAGGATCACCGCAAAATCGCGTCGAAGAATCGATTGGTTAAACATTAGTTGCAATACCTTTTTGATTCTAGAGAATGACTGAGCAAGCTCTTGCTGTGGGCTGAGCACAATAGCCCAGCCTATAGGCTGGGCTATTGTGAAGGTTCGAATTCGGAGTCGCTTCTTTACTACTCGTCGATTTGCACGGTTTCACCGCCGTTTCTCGTTCCGAGTGCGTACCAGGCTTCAAAACTGATCGAGTCAGTAATATACCGAACCGAACCGTCAACGAAGCAAGCATTGACTCCACCGGAGTGGTAGCTGCTAGCGGCGATATGAGCTCGACGGAAAGATGCGTCACCGCACGTGTACCGCTGAGTCGTTGGGTCAGTCGTATTGCGATTCCAGTTTACAGGCAATGTATGGTTGTACAGCGTATTGTGGTTGATACCTCCACGATAGTACTGAAGTCCCACGTAGTTAATACGCGTGCCTGCAGTGCTACCGACTCGACAACCAGGGTCGTTTCGGCCATCTACCAGACCTATACCTTGGGAAATATCCCCCGATATTTTGTTGGTCGTATAATTAACCGTTGCAGTATCCTGAAACTTTCGCATGACTTCCGCGAAGATAACCGTGTTGCTCGTACCATCCTTTACAACCGCCATCTTGATCCCTCGCGGGGTCTGGTTCAAAGCCACGTTACTGAAATCCCCATTGAAAATCCCTGCCATGTCTTGCATCACGCGGCAATCGGAATATCCACCGATGCTTCCAAAGTAATTCAATCGACCGACAGTCACGCCATTGGCTGTAAACTGGGCGCCCGAGGGATCCGATGGACAAAGAAACGTTGAGACGTCCTGCTGGCGTGCAGCCAGATTGATCGCAGCGGTGTTAACATCCTGAGTGAAATCGAACTGACTGAATTTGTTCGACTGCTCCAGGAACGTTAGAACGATCGTCGTCCACGCTGGTCGGCTTGTCGAAGCAGTCGTCGAGGCCCTTGTCCACTCCCCCGGAGGCAGGGACTTGTAAGCCGACTCAAAATTCTGTGCAGCCAACCCCATCTGCTTGAGATTGTTGCTGCAACTCATTCTCCGAGCCGCTTCGCGGGCAGCTTGCACTGCCGGTAAAAGCAAACCGACCAAAACACCGATGATCGCGATGACCACCAGCAACTCCACTAGGGTGAAGCCCCGTTTCGTGGTTTTCATAAAAGAACTCCCAACACGTAATAGAAAAGAAAAAAACGCCTGACTTGGATGCTCCGCAAAAGCGAAACCTACAACCAAATCGAATAAAAAAAATACAAGAGCGTCTTCTTTTGCGATTTTAGGTACTCGGGCACCCCAAAAAACCGAAAGTTAAAAAGAAATACTAATAGAGGGGTTTTGGCAAGTCAATGGGAATGGGCATCGGCACGGAAAACTACTCCATCCAAGTCGCTTGCTTGACTCGGAAGTTGAAGACTTGGCTCTCCCTCAACTCTGCTCGAGCGTATTGATGTATTTCCGGAGCGGTCGGTCGGTGCACCGTCATGCTGGAACCACCAACCGCGCCTTGGTTCTCGTGTATTCAATCTCCAAAGGTAAAGAGCCTCCGAAATCACCGTCGACTTGGTAGCCCCCCTGCCCCGCCTGAGACGAGACGCGAATCCCTTCGAGTCGAACCTCTTTCCAGCGGGAACTCCCGCGGTGTGTGCCCATGGCTACGCGGAGGTAATTCCAAAACCCAATCCAAGCGTTTCCGCCGGTGAGCATCCCGACGTCCAAAAGCCCGTCATCGGATATCGCATCGTTGATGATTTGAATCCCAGCGGCGTACTTGGGTACATTGAATCCAAAAAGCCAGTGGCATACACCCAGCGACTCCCACTGGCCGGCCCGCTTGCCCTCGATGTTCAACGTCGGCCAATGGTACGAAGCGATCGCGCGCAAGATACCGAATCGATAGGCCCATCGCGTGATATGGGATTTGCGATTCTCATGGACGCATCGAACCACCTCGGCATCGAAACCGACACTAACCATGATCAAGAACAACCGGCCGTTGGCGCGGAACAGATCCAACTCGCGCACCTGTAGATCCTGTACCATCTGAAGAACCCTAGGCAAATCGCGAGTTATCCCATACTGCTGCGCTAGGAGATTCTCCGAACCGAGCGGGAAGATCGTCAGCGGAATCTGGCTTGCCATACGATTCAGCACCGCCGCTGCGGTTCCATCCCCACCTGCTGAAACCACGGTGCGGAGTGTACCCTGAGATTGCAGTCGACCCACCAATTCCTGCATATGATCCAAGTCAGTCGTCAGTTCGACTTGCCATCCATGGGATTCCAGCGCCCTGGCCAATTCGTGAGCTTGAGCAAGACCACTTCGAGCCCCCGACTTAGGGTTCGCTGCGATCACGACATGACGAGCTTGCGCATCGATTTCTGAAATATGGGCACTCATCGGTCGACATCCCGAAGCGCTTGGTCATAAAGATGCTTCGCTGCCCGACCGCTGATGGTCTCGGATTGGATCAATTCCATAGCGATTGCCTCGACCGCTCGCCATTGATCGACATCCAATAGATGGTGCTCGGTCTTGCTGAGCAACCTTTTCTCTAAACGCTGGATCTGTCGCTCACCATCGTTTCGGGTCTGAAGCATCCGGCGGACGAATCGCAAGTCCTGTGCCGCTCCCTGATGGCAATATTGCCCGGTGATTTGTGATTCGGCCACCATTCCTGCCAGCAGAATCATCACTTCGTCCTCCAAATCATCGTGAGAACCTCGCGACTTGGCTTTCTGCAGGTGGCAAGCTCCCAAGCGCTGTGCCCCCAAGTGCGATTGGCCGGGGACGATCGTCACTTTTTGGATGGCTCGGCCCAAGAACATCGCCATGACCGCATGACCCGCCTCATGATAAGCTGTCGCCTTGAGTGCAAACGCCAGAGCTGATTCCTCGTCCATAAAAACCCTACGCGAAGAGTCCAAGCTGCTGCGCTTCGGCGCGATAATCATCATCGAGCGCCTTGCGGCTATCTGAGCCCAGCCATCGGTCCAAGATGGCCGCGTAGACGGATCTAAAGTCGATCGAGTATCGCAAGTCTCCATCATCCAAGTCCGCTAGGTTGGGGTTGGGACCCACTAGAGTTTTCGCAAGTTTTGGACCTGCCAAAAACATCGGTGCTGCGGCACCATGATCGGTACCCAAACTTGCATTCTCAGCTACCCGACGTCCAAACTCACTAAAGGTCATGACCATGACTCGGTCTTGTTGACCGGTCTGCTCGATACGAGCTAAAAAGGCGGACAACGCCTCGGACCATTGCCGAAGTAGGCTCGCATGCACCTGCGGCTGATTGGCATGCGTATCAAAACCATCGAGGGTCACGTAATAAACCCGTGTCTTGACACCGGACAAAATCAATCGCGAAACAGCCCTGAGTTTTTCCCCAAGTTGCGTTTTCGGGAAATCCCCGGAAGTATCCGGTTGTGCCAGGATCGTTTCGAGCCGCTCACTGACCTCCAAGGCCGCTTGGGTACTGGTCGAAACAAAGTCCAACAAGCCACCGTTGGATTCGCCGGAAAGGCCCTGCCCGGACTCCATCTTCTGGGCCGTCGTCTGCTGGGGCTTGGACTTCAGCCGCATCTGCTCCAAAGAGGCTAGCGAGGGGACTTGGACTCCTCGCTCTTGGCATGCAAGCGGCAGTGGCTCGGCCCCTAAGTGGATGGCTGGTGAATCACTCGACGGACTCGTCTCCTGCTGCGAGATCCATCGCCCCACCCAGCCAGAATTCGCGCGATCCTTCTTGGCGCGACAGGAATGCCATATATCCATCGATTCAAAGTGCGAGCGGTTTGGCGATGCATACCCAACCCCCTGGATGATCGAAAACCGCTGCTTGGAGATGCTGTCGTCCAATGATTTCAACGCGGAATTTAGCCCGAGATCATCGTTGAGCTTGATGACATCCGAGGTGGGGATTCCGAGTTTCGGTCTTGCTTTCGCATAGAGTTCATCGCGATAGGGGACTATCGTGTTGAGTCCATCGTTGCCCCCGGATAGCTGGATCACAACCAACACACGGTCGGAATGATTACTCGCAGGTTCATCGCTCGTGCTTTGGTGCAGCCCAAGTTCTCCGGCTAGCGATCGCAGCCAACCACCGGGGATTCCCGAGCCGATCGACAGGCCTGCACAAGCTCCGATACCGAGTTTTCCAAAGTTTCTGCGTTTCATGACTTACCCGATGAAATGAACGGAATGAATGTCGATCAAGTCAATCGATCAAGACAAATGGATTTTAGGGTTCTGAGAAAGTGCGACGAGCATTTTCTTCCAGCGGTCTAGCCCCAACTCGGACGCTTGTGCCATGCTCTCGAGCCGTTGCCGATCTGCATCGTTGAGCCGAACCGAAAGGAGATTGGTTTCAAGCCAATCGAGCCACTGTTTGGGAGAGGAGAGTTGCTCGGATTTGAGCCAAGCATCCAGATCACCGCGTCCGAATCGTGTGGCTGGCTCTCGAAGTAGATCCACCATCAAATTCGATCGACCGATCAAGGTCGAGGAATTGATCCAGGCGCGTCCCCCATCCCAGCCCTTGACATTCGGCGGATTGAAAAGAGCTTGGCCGATCCCATCGAGCCCTTGGGCCAACCGACTCATATTGGTCGTCATTTGCAAGCTCCTCATCCATTCGATCGCAAACTCGACTGGCGATCGAACTTTTTTGCCGAAGCTCCAATCCGAAAGCATCAGTTTGCTCGACAGGATTGTTCGCACAAGTGATTCGATTGAACCGTCAGCTTGTTTGAATTTCCTGGCAAGCGGTTCGAGGAATGCTGCGGAGAGAGTCGGTTCATCGCACACCAGAAAACGGACAAGTTTGCCGGCGATAAATACTGGCATCGATGGATGCGCTAGCACGGCGTCGATCGCCTGTTCTCCCGACGCGACCTCTACGGTACCGAAGAGTGTCTTTGCGCCTGAGTCATGCTGATAGGGATTGAATCGAAACGATTTGCGTCGTATTTCCCAGCCGGTAAAACACCGAGCCAGTTGCTGAACGTCCTGTTCGGTGTAATTGCCTTCGCCCAAGCAGAACAGTTCCATCAGCTCTCGCGCGTAGTTTTCATTCGGGTGCGTCTTGCGATTCGTCGCGGAATCCAGATACAGGAGCATCGCAGGGTCCTTGGACACCGCTTGCACCAACTCACGAAAATCTCCAAGGGCATGCTTTCGAAGAAGTCGGTTTTGCTGGACCATCAACTCCGAGTCATTCACCTTGTCGGCACCGGTCGCAAAATGTCCATGCCAAAACAGGGTCATCTTTTCTACCAGAGGGCTTGGAGAATGCAGCATTCGATGCAACCACCAAGCGGCGATGCTCTCGATGTTGCCTCCGGTTTGTACCGTTTTGGCAATCTGCTCAGATTCCTGCTCGAACGACTCGATTGCCTGCGTGTTCCGTTTGCCCAGCATCGCTTCGATCGCTTCGGCTGGACCGTATTGGACCAATTGCTTGACCTCCGATGGCTTGGCCCCAAAGCCTCCTCGACGCATCAAATGCCGAACCCGCCGTTCGTCCCAGAACTGATCCTGGGTGGGCTCCCAGGTTGCCCAAGCAATCTCTGGGTCGATCTGCAAAAGATCTTCTTCAGGTCTTATCGAGGCAGCTAACATGGGTTCTTGGAGTATTGAAATCCGGAGATAGATCCAAAGGCGTAATTTTAGTCGAAAAACCAAAATTGGCGCAGAACGCAATAACGGTCATTCAGGGATTTTTATGGGCAAGAACTCTTTTTTCATGTTCTAAGATTCCTGGTACTACTCCACAAATTGCACGACCTGAAACGAGTTCCGCGGCATCGCCAAATAGGATTTCGCAGCCACAATAATTCCTGAAGAAGCGTAAATACAAGAAAG
>JBJTAQ010000007.1:0-2485 GCA_046090945.1 Pirellula sp. | reverse complement strand
CAGGTTTGGGTAAATCAAGGTTCCTACGCGGGAGACAACAACGATGGCGCTGATGCCCAAGCGGGTCAAGCACCGAAAAAGCCAAAGAGGACGTATAAAAGGTAACGCGACACGCGGCAACAAGGTCGTCTTCGGTGACTTCGGACTCCAATGCCTACAGGGTGGTTGGATACGGGCCCAGACGATCGAGGCCGGTCGGATCGCAGCCAATCAATACGTACGGGGCGAAGGCCGTTTGTACATCCGTATTTTTCCGGACAAGCCAGTTTCTTCCAAGCCGCTCGAAACGCGGATGGGTAAGGGAAAAGGGGAGCCGGAGTACTGGGTGGCAGTGGTTAAGCCTGGGACGGTGCTCTACGAGCTCGGCGGAGTGACCGAGCAGCAGGCTAAGGTTTGTTTTGCTCGATTGGCAGCGAAGATGCCGATCCGGGTACGTTTGGTTCGTCGCCGTCCTGCCTAAGGACGAGCACACGAGTATCGTATTCATACAGATCGATTGGTTTTTAGTTTGGATTGCCGAGTGCACAGATGAAGGTTTCAGAACTACGAGAGATGAGTGACGAGCAGTTGGAACTGACGGCGGTAGAAGCTGCCGAGACGTTGTTCCGTCTGCGACTTCAGAGCCAAACCGACCGAGTGGATGTTCCGAGTCAGAACCGAAAGAATCGCCGCTTGATTGCCCGGGTCAAGACGATTCAGTCCGAGCGAGCTCGGGGCAAGAGCAAGTAGAGTTGGTCGCAAGCATAAGACCTTGGCAAACAATCGAAGATCGATAGGAAAACCTACAGAGGCAAGTGGACAATGGCACGCAGAGTTTTGATAGGCGTCGTCAAGAGCGACCGGATGAACAAATCGCGACGGGTTGAGATCGAGCGATTTGTTCGCCATCCGAAGTATTCGAAGATCGTGCGGCGCAAGACGGTATGTCACGTACACGATGAAGAGAACGCATCTCGGAATGGTGACAAGGTCGAGATTGAGGAATCCAGGCCGATTTCCAAGTTGAAGCGATGGAGATTGGTTCGAGTCGTCGAGACGAACAAAGAGGTCGGAGCGTTGGATTCGCGAGCCGAGGCTCAGGGCTAGTGGCCTAAGCGGCCCAAGTGGTGTAGCCCAAGTGGTTTATCGGAAGGCTGGATTGAAAGACACACAATCATGATTCAACAAGAAACGCGACTACAGGTAGCAGACAACACAGGTGCACGCGAAGTTATGTGCATCAAGGTGTTGGGTGTACACGTCGGCGATATGCAAGTCTCGGGGATGTGATCATTTGCTCGGTCAAGAGCGTTATCCCTGGTAGTGAGATCAAAAAGAAAGCAGTGGTTCGTGCAGTGATTGTTCGTACTGCACAGCCGGCTCGGCGGAGCGACGGCAGTTACGTTCGCTTTGACAGCAACGCAGTCGTCCTGGTCGACAAAGATAACAATCCTCGGGGCACCCGTATTTTCGGTGCTGTTGCTCGAGAACTGCGTGAGAAGAGCTTCACCAAAATCGTCTCGTTGGCAAGTGAGGTGGTGTAAACATGTTGATCAAAGTCTCAGATTTGGTCCAAGTCATTGCGGGTCGAGACAAGGGCTTACGTGGCCAAGTATTGTCGGTCGACCGAGAGAACAACAGGGTGGTTGTCGAAGGAGTCAATCGGGTTTTCAAGCACGTAAAGCGTTCGCAGCGAAATCCGCAAGGTGGTCGATTGCTCAAGGAAGCACCACTGGATGTCAGCAAGGTGATGTTGGTCTGCCCGAAGACCGATAAGCCGACCCGATTGGGAGTACGAATCTCGGCCGATGGATCCAAAGAGCGGTACTCGAAGAAGTCCGGGAACAGCCTTGGAGTGGTTGCACCGGCCAAGAGTCCAAAGGGCAAGAAATAATTTACGGAATCAACGGTCAGAAGAAGGCACATTTGAAGAAGGTTCAGAGGAAGTAACGCGATGGCGCCTCGACTACAGCAACACTACTACGACAACATTCAAAAGCAGCTTGGTCAAGAGCTCGGCATAAGCAACGTATTTGCCATTCCCAAGATTGAGAAGATCTCAGTCAATATGGGTGTTGGTGAAGCGATGCAGGACAAGAAGCTTTTGGAGTTGGCGGCCGAAGCGATGGCAGAGATCACCGGACAAAAGCCCGTGTTGACTTTGGCTAGAAATTCGATTGCGGGCTTTAAGCTACGTGAAGGTGTACCCATTGGATGCAAAGTGACACTCAGAGGGGAGCGCATGTATGAGTTCCTCGATCGGGTGATCAGCATTGTTTTGCCTCGGGTTCGAGACTTCCGCGGTGTCAGTCGGACAGCATTCGACGGGCACGGGAATTATTCGATGGGTTTGAATGAGTGGTTGGTGTTCCCTGAGTTGAGCAACGACAAGTTTGCTAAGGCGCAGGGGCTCAATATTACCATCGTGACGACGGCCAGAACCAACGACCACGGTCGTCGGTTGTTGGAAATGTTTGGGATGCCGTTCCGTGCACCCAAGAAGAAG
>JBJTAQ010000006.1:0-5080 GCA_046090945.1 Pirellula sp. | reverse complement strand
GATTTCTCAGTTGCCTTTATCAAGCAAAGCGGCGTGGATCTGCTGCGCGGTCACTTGCAGGATCTCCT
This sequence comes from Pirellula sp., assembly GCA_046090945.1. Taxonomy (GTDB): domain Bacteria; phylum Planctomycetota; class Planctomycetia; order Pirellulales; family Pirellulaceae; genus JBKCUI01. The sequence goes on along the minus strand of JBJTAQ010000006.1, from coordinate 5,012 downwards.
AAGCCGTTCCGGCCGGGTACGAATCATCACCGGCGACTATCTCGATGTGACGGAGCCCGAAGCCCTCGAAGATCTGCTTGAACTGGGCCCTAACCTGGAACTCTATGCAGTGGAATGCTCCCAAGGCATCTCGTTCCATCCCAAAGCTTACCTGTTCTACAACGCAAGCGACTTCGTCACAGATCACTCCACCGCTAGCCAGCCCAACACAGCCTATATCGGTAGCTCGAATATTTCCCGCATGGCCTTGCAAACAGGCATCGAATGGAACTATCGCGTCGATCAAGCGATCCACGGAGCAGGTTTTGAAGCGATGGCTCGAGCCTTTGAAGAACTCCTAAGCGATCCCCGCACTCGGCGGGTCGATCATTCCTGGATCGATCAGTATCGAGCAAGACGCCGAGTGCAGCCAGTCTTCCGCTTCGATGTCGCCGACGAAACCAACGAACCCCTGCCAACCCCTCATCAGATCCAGCGCGAGGCGCTCGAAGCCCTCGCTAAAACCAGGCTCGGCGGGAACCGTGCCGGACTAGTCGTGCTTGCCACGGGCTTGGGCAAAACGTGGCTTGCCGCGTTCGATGCAGCGCGACGCACCCCTGAAAAAAACTGGGAGTTCCCTCGAATCCTATTCGTAGCTCATCGCGACGAGATCCTGCAACAATCGATGCGGACATTTCGCAAGATACGACCTGAATCAAGCTGCGCTCGGTACGACGGCTCGATGAGTGAGAGCCAGCTTGATCGTATCGAAATGCTATTTGCATCGGTGCAGACGCTTGGGCGTGTCGAGCACTTGAGAAAGTTCCAGCCTCGTGCGTTCGACTACATCGTCATCGACGAGTTTCATCATGCGGCCGCGACGACTTATCGACGGCTGATCGACCATTTCGAGCCGCGATTTTTGCTCGGTTTGACAGCCACTCCGGAGAGGACCGACGGAGGGGATCTGCTCGGGTTGTGCCAAGAGAACCTCGTGTACCGATGCGATTTGGTGCGAGGGATCCAGGAGGAGCTTTTGAGTCCGTTCGAGTATTACGGGGTCCCGGATCAGGTCGATTACACGAATATCCCTTGGCGGGGCCGGCGGTTTGACGAGACGAGACTGACCAGTGAGGTATCGACGCATGCGAGGGCCCAAAATGCGCTCGAGCAGTTGCAGCGGGTCGGGGCCAAGCGGACGATAGGCTTTTGCTGTTCGCAGACGCATGCGGACTTTATGGCCGAGTATTTTCGCAGGGCAGGGATGCGGGTAGCGTCGGTCCATTCTGGGTCTGAGAGCGATCCGCGGGCGCGGTCGCTAGAAGCCCTCGATCGAGGGGAGCTCGATATTGTATTTGCGGTCGACATGTTCAATGAGGGGTTGGATATCCCGAGCATTGATACGGTGTTGATGCTCAGGCCCACCGAGTCGAGTATTTTGTGGTTGCAGCAGTTTGGTCGGGGATTGCGCAAGAGCGATGACAAAAAGCGATTGAAGGTCGTCGATTACATTGGGAACCACCGGACGTTTTTGATCAAGTTACGATCGATGATGCAGCCGCTATTGAAGGTTGGGGAGAGCGACAGCGAGCTTCGACGGGGGTTGGAGATCTTGCAGCGCGGGGAAGCGGTTTTGCCTGCGGGTTGTTCGGTGACTTATGAGTTAGAGACCATCGAGATCATCGAGAAGATATTAAGGCCGGCCAGTCAGGTGGATGCCATGAGTGCGTTTTATCGAGATTTCCTGGAACAGCATGATCAGCGGCCCACGGCCTTGGAGGCTTATCATGCAGGCTACAATCCGCGTGCGGTGCAACGCACGCATGGCACTTGGTTTGGATATGTGCGATCGATGGGAGGGTTGGGGTCAGAAGATCAGCAGGTGATCGACCAGACTCAGGAGTTCATGAAGGTCATCGAGCGCACCAACATGAGCAAGAGTTACAAGATGCTTGTGCTCTTGGCGATGGTTCAATTGGATCGATGGCCGGGGAGCATCCGAATTGAGGAGTTATGCCAAGCGGTACGTCGAATTGCCAGTCGCAGTTCGGCGTTGCAAGCGGACATAGGCCAGGAGCATTTGGAGAGCGACCAGCGGCTGCGAAGGCATTTAGAGAGCAATCCGATCCGGGCTTGGACGCTTCCGGGTGCTGGTTTAGGCAAGGTATATTTTTCGTATGTGGATCGCGAGTTCAGGTATTTGGTACCGAGCGACGGAATCGATCGCGAGCGGTTCGGGGCGCTCGTTCGGGAGCTTGTCGAATGGCGATTGGCCGAGTATTTGGATCGTCGTGAACCGCAGGAGGGGCATCGCTGTCGGATCATATCTTCTGGAGGAAGGCCCATTATCAAATTGCCGACGAGGACAAGTGTAGCGAACATTCCTATCGACTGGGTTTCCGTGCGGATTGACGGGAAGGCCTACATGGCCAAATTCGCCAGGGAGTTTATCAACGTCGTGAGAGAGACTCAGGAATCTCGAGTGAATGTTTTGGGGGATATCTTGCGTGGTTGGTACGGCTCGACGGTTGGCCAAGGGGGGACACGATTTGAGGTCCGATTAGTCGAAGAGTCCGACGGCTGGCATTTGCGTAAGGAGTGACCAACCGCTGTTCGTTCTCTTGCTCATTGCTATTTGTCCTCACTCCCCGTAGTGTGGGCCTCCGAGTCCGCACGTATCCCCAGCCCCCTGCCACAGCCTACGCCCGTGATAATCAAAACCGCAACGGACTGACCAACCGTTCCAATTATCAATTTTATCCTTGCCGCGCGGCGGCATGCTAGCAAACGCCAAATCAGTTCGCTAGACTGTAACCCACTCAAAGCCACCAACTGCCCCTAACACAGCTACCGCCCTCCATGGCCAACAACCACTCCGAAGTCGAGAAACGTCTCTGGGCCTCTGCCGACGAACTTCGCGCCAATAGCAAGCTGAAGTCTTCGGAATACTCGGTCCCTGTCCTTGGGCTGATCTTCCTGCGATTCGCAGATCACAAGTTCTCGATCGCCGAAAAAGAACTCGCCGGCAAAGGCTCCGGTCGACGAGGGATCAGCAAGGAAGACTATCAAGCCAAGGGGGTGATATTCTTGCCCCCCCATGCTCGATTCTCCTACCTGCTCGAACGGCCCGAGGGTGAGAATATCGGCAAAGCGATCAACGAAGCCATGAAGGGGATCGAAGCCGAAAACGAAGAACTTAAAGGGGTCCTCCCGAAGACCTACAACAAGATTGAAAACTCGACCTTGGTCTCGTTGCTGAAGAACTTTTCGGCCATCCCGGTCGATGCCGAAGGGGACGCGTTCGGAAAAATCTATGAGTACTTCTTGGGCAATTTTGCCCGCGCCGAAGGTCAAAAAGGGGGCGAGTTCTTTACACCGACATCGCTCGTGAAGCTGATCGTGCAAATCATCGAGCCGTATCACGGACGGATCTTCGATCCAGCATGCGGATCGGGGGGCATGTTCGTCCAGTCGGCGGACTTCATCAAAGCCCATAAGCAAAACCCGAGCACCGAAATCTCAGTCTATGGCGTCGAACGGGTCGATGAAACTCGGCAGCTATGCTTGATGAATCTAGCCGTCCATGCCCTCTCGGGTGACATTCGGCAAGGGAACACCTACTACGAGGATCTCCACAAGTCGGAGGGCAAGTTCGACTTCGTGATGGCCAATCCTCCGTTCAATGTCGACAAGGTAGACAAGGAGAAGATCAAAGACGATCCGCGGTTTCCGTTGGGGATGCCTCGCGCGGACAACGCGAACTACTTGTGGATCGAGCTCTTCTATAGCTCGCTGAATGAATCAGGCCGAGCCGGCTTTGTCATGGCCAATAGTGCCGCCGACGCGCGGCAATCCGAGATGGAGATTCGCAAGAAGCTACTCGAGGCTCATGCGGTCGATGTGATGATCGCCATCGGCCCGAACTTTTTTTATACCGTGACGTTGCCTTGTACGCTCTGGTTCTTTGACAAAAGTAAATCCACTCTGGCTCCCCTCGCCCCTGAGTCTTCGAAGGGGAGAGGGGCCGGGGGTGAGGGGAAAAGAGGGTGCGACACCGTTCTATTCATCGATGCTCGGCATATCTTCCGGCAAATCGATCGAGCGCATCGCAAGTTCAGTCCCAAGCAGGTCGAGTACATCGCCAACATTGTGCGGTTGTACCGAGGGGACAAGCCCGAGTTTATCGCCGAGGACGACGAAGAGCATCCGGGCGTAGAGCCAAACTTGAAGGAGACATTTCCGAATCTCAAGTACGCAGACGTTGCCGGTCTGTGCAAGGTAGCGACGTTGAAAGAGATCGAGGGTCAAGGTTGGAGTCTCAACCCTGGCCGCTATGTGGGTGTAGCCGATAAGGGCGAGGACGATTTCGACTTCGCCGAGAAGCTTGAGGAACTCAACGAAGAACTGGAAGTCCTCAACAGCGAAGCCCGTGAGTTGGAGGAACGCATCGCGAGCAATGTTGCGAAGCTCTTGGAGGGCTCAGCATGATGCAGGGATCTTTTTTTAAACACAGAGGCGCAGAGGACACGGAGGTTGCGCGGTCTTGCATCTTTGCCTTCAACTCTGTGCTCTCTGTGCCTCTGTGTTTTCAAAAGAGGTTGGAGAAACGAATCGCAAGTAATATTGCCAAGTTGTTGAAGGCGGCAATATGAAGAAAGGTGAATGGCCAACTACTCAACTTGGGAAGCACATTGACTTGCTCTGTGGCTTTGCTTTCAAAAGTAAGAACTTTACCGATGATCCAAAGGACATTCCGCTTGTGAAGGGAGCGAACGTACATCAAGGGTACATTGATTGGGCGGATTCGAAATACTGGCCTCGGACAGATGCCGCCGATTACTCCAAGTACTATTTGGAAACCAACGATGTAGTTCTCGCAATGGATCGTCCATGGATCGAAGCCGGTTTGAAGTTTTCGTGGATTAAAAAACATCACCCACAAGCTCTCTTGGTTCAGCGTGTTGCTCGAATGCGTGGCATTAACGGACTTCACTCCCGCTACCTTCGATTCGTTATCGGGAGCCACTTTTTTA
>JBJTAQ010000005.1:0-1372 GCA_046090945.1 Pirellula sp. | reverse complement strand
TGGCACTTGGGGATGTATCGAGACGAGGAAACGGCCAAGCCGATCGAGTACTACTGCAAACTACCGAAAGAGGATCCAGCTCAAGTTGGTTTTGTTTTGGATCCGATGTTGGCAACTGGTGGATCGATTCGTGTTGCGGTGGCGGCACTTAAGCGTTGGGGAGTGCGTGATGTTCGAGTCCTGAGCGTCATCGCTGCGCCCGAGGGAATACGAGCCTTGCATGAGGAACACCCAGACGTTTCGATTTACGTTGGAGCCGTCGACCAGGAACTCAATGATCAGAAATTCATCGTTCCAGGACTGGGTGATGCCGGCGACCGAATCTTCAACACCAAACGCTAGACGCTAATCTTTATGACCTCTGCCAACGAACCCAAGCAACTCCGTTCCCAGCGGTGGTTTGGCCCGGATGATCTTCGAAGTTTTGGGCACCGTTCGAGACTCAAGGGGATGGGGATCGACGACCAGGATTTTCGCGACAAGCCGATCATCGGTGTGCTGAACACCTGGAGCGACATGAACACTTGTCATTCGCATTTTCGCGAGCGAGTCCAGGAGGTCAAACGAGGGGTTCTGCAAGCTGGCGGTTTTCCTGTCGAGATCCCAGTCATGAGCCTTGGTGAAATGCTCATGAAGCCGACGACGATGCTCTACCGGAATCTACTGGCCATGGAGACCGAAGAAGTTCTTCGGTGCCATCCCATCGATGCTGCGGTATTGATGGGCGGTTGCGACAAGACGGTGCCGGCGATGCTCATGGGTGCGATCAGTGCGGATATCCCCAGTGTCTTTCTACCGGCTGGACCGATGCTCAATGCCTATTGGCGTGAGACAACCCTCGGCAGTGGCACCGACGCTTGGAAATACTGGGCCGAGCGCTGCGCAGGGAATCTTTGCGAAGATGATTGGCAGGAGATCGAAAACTGCATCGCTCGCTCAGCCGGAACTTGCATGACGATGGGAACTGCTTCGACCATGGCTTGCATTGCCGAAGCCCTCGGCTTCTGCTTGCCGGGTGCAAGTTCGGTTCCTGCGGTTGTGGCCGAACACTGCCGTCTTGCAGTCGCAACCGGCCGACTTGCTGTCGAAATGGCTTGGTCTAATCGAAAGCCTTCGAAGTTGCTCACTGCAGGATCTTTTTCCAATGCGATTATCACCCAACTTGCGATCGGGGGATCGACCAACGCGATCGTGCATCTCATTGCCATGTCGGGTCGTGCAGGATTGAACATTTCGCTCGACGACTTTGACGCTTGGTCTCGCCGGGTTCCGATACTTGCAAATATCCGCCCCAGTGGAAAGCACCTGATGGAAGACTTTCACCGCGCCGGGGGGCTTCGAGCGCTCTGGAGTCGATTGACCGACCTACTTG
>JBJTAQ010000004.1:0-3159 GCA_046090945.1 Pirellula sp. | reverse complement strand
GCGTGCCCGTGCTGCTCCATCCCGCAAAGCCGATCACGATCGAGCAGGTCAAAGCCTATGAGATGACCAGCACCCTTGGAAATATGTTCGAAAACACGATCGCTCTGACCCGTATCGTCGTCTCTGGGTTGCTCGATCGATATCCCAAGATCCGCCTGGTATGCCCGCATTTGGGAGGGACCTTGCCCTACATCCTAGGGCGGCTCGATCACCAATTAACGATCCTCAAAAGGGGGCCGAGACTACCGCACCCGCCGATCGAGTATCTGCGTCGAATCTGGTTTGATATCGTATCTCCGCTTCCCGAAGCGATCGTCTTTTGCCATTCGCTCTTTGGCGCTGAGCGTCTACTTTATTCGAGCGACCACCCTTGGGTTGACCCATCGGTGATTCTATCCGCCTTGGAAAAGACAGGGCTTACGGCTGCAGATCAGGAGCGTATCCGGCATTTGAACGCCAAAGCACTTTTCGGGCTCTAGAGTCTGCTACAATCGAGATGCTCAGTGCTATCGGACCTAGTCAATCCAAGAAATCTAGGGGCTTTTAATCGAGTAAACCTTATGAAATCCATTCATCGCAGATCCTTCGTGGCTGGCACCGCCGGTGCCCTTGCAACCTATCCCGGTTTGGTCAAAGCTGCCCAGCCGAAATCGAACCAGCCATCGAAGATCAAGGTGGCTCTGATCGGTTGTGGGGGGCGAGCCGGTACTCATCGCGACGAGTTTCAGAAACTTGCTCAAATCGTTTGGGTATGCGATCCAGATAAAAAACGATTGGCGGAATTTGAAAAAGCGACTGGAGCCAAGGGAACCACGGACATGCGCCGTGTCTTGGATGACAAAGAGGTTCAGGCCGTTGTCGTTTCAACGCCCGATCACTGGCATGCGCCTGCATCGATCCTAGCTTGCAACGCCGGCAAGCATGTGTATGTCGAAAAGCCTTGTAGCCATAATTTCATCGAAGGCGACTTGCTCGTCAAAGCGGCTCGCAAGAACAATGTGATTGTTCAGCATGGCACTCAGAGTCGCAGCACCCGTAAGATGGTCGACGCGATCCAGTTGCTCAAAGAGGGCGTAATCGGTGATGTCCTGATGGCCAAGGCTTGGAATATTCAGCGACGCAGCAACATTGGCAAGTCTTCTCCGAGCGCAGCACCCGAGCATGTCGATTACGATGCATGGATTGGACCTGCCGAGTTCATGCCCTATCAATCGAATCGATTCCATTACTCCTGGCACTGGTGGCACAACTTTGGCACTGGAGACATCGGCAACGATGGAGCTCACGAGATCGATATCGCTCGCTGGGGTCTAGGCGTCACGGGCTTTCCAAGCACCGCTTCGGCTCTAGGTGGCAAGTACTACTTTGACGACGATCAACAATTCCCTGACCATGCCACGTGCAACTTCGAATGGCCTGGGGATGGTCAAGTCGGCCATCGTCGGCAGCTGATGTTCGAAATGCGGATTTGGTCGACCAATTACCCCTACAACTGCGATAGCGGTGTGGAGTTCTACGGGACCAAAGGGCAGTTGATGGTCAGCAAGCGAGGCAAGTTCATGCTCTGGTCGGAGAGCAACAAGTCGATCGATTTCCCCACACCCAACGAGGTGATTGAACTGCCATCGAGCCATCAAGCCGACTTTCTCGATGCGATTGCCAAAGGGACAAAACCTTCGGCAGATATCCAGATCGGGCATGAGTCGACGGCTCTGATTCACCTAGCGAATATCGCTGTCAGAACCGGTAAACAATTGGACTTTGATCCCAAGACCCAGACCATCACCAACGATGCGAAGGCCAACCAAATGCTCGGTAGGACTTACCGAAGCCAGGGGCATTGGTCGGTTCCTAGCGTTTAGCGACGGACGGCTGCGGGTTTCTCCTCAGCCATTTTTTCGGCTGGGACGTATCCAAGGTAAACCAGCAGGTCTCGAATTTCCGAGGGGCTCAGATTATCCAGTAATCCTGCTGGCATCACCGAAGTTTTGCTGCTTTGGACTTCTTCGATCTGATCCTCCGGGATCATGAACTCCTTGTTCTCGTTGACGCGGACAGCCAATCCCTTTGGAGTTTTGACAAGAATACCGGTGTACACCTCACCATCCTTGGTCAAAACCTTTTTGGTCGCGTATTGATCGCTGATCACGTGCGATGGGAAGAGGATTGATTCGAGGGTTTCGATCCGCGTAAATCGCCGATTGACGCTGCTGAGGTCTGGACCATAACCCCCACCGACGCCGTTCATCTTATGGCAAGCGTTGCAACGAGCTTTGGCGTAAACCTTCTGCCCTCGATCGGTGGAGCCCTGACGCCCTTGTTCACCATTGAGGAATTGTTCGATGAATTCGAGAGACCATCTTGGATCTGCCGTCTGGCTGGCCAACACGGCCGGTGGAGCATCTGGATACTTTTTCTCATACCATCGCTGCCAAGCTGCGATGGGAGTGAGCACCTTTCCGGAGGCTTCGGTAACCACCTCGGAGACACTGACGGGATCCTCGTTATTTCCAGGATCGGCTGGGTTTTCTTCGAGCAGACTTTCGGTGCTCGTTGCCGTCCAATACTCCAAAAGTTTGATCACCGGCGCTGGGTCTTGTCCAGCATCGACAAGCTTGCAGCCTTGCAGGATCGCTTGCCGGACAGCTTCGGCATCTTCGGTTGCTGCATCGATTTTTAGCAAACAGTTGCATACATCGCTGACTGCGAACAGATCGAGTACACTCATCGAGCGGACAAGATAGTCCCAGTTGGCCTCGTCGGGTTTTTGGGACATCGCCAGTGCGATCGTCGCGCGTCGATCAGGACTCTTTCGCCATCGTTCTCGCAAATGCTCCATGGCTGACTCCTCGGCTTGCATCGAAAGGATCGCCGTGATACCGGTCTTCAAACGTTTGAACACATCGGCCTCCAGCCCCCCTTGATCGATCGCCGTGTCGAGTTTCCTGAGCTTGTCGATCTGTTCGGGACTGAGTTGCTCGGGGAGTTTATACAGAGCGGCCATGGCTGCGTTGGGATATCGCTCACCGAGGTCCAAGATCTGAAGTGCTTCGCGTTCGGTCAGGAACTTCGAGAGCGACTCCGAGGTTTTCATGACATACAGCGCGTAGGAACCGCCGGTTTGATCGCCGAGGCAGCTTTCTAGGAACTGCAATGTAG
>JBJTAQ010000003.1:0-23088 GCA_046090945.1 Pirellula sp. | reverse complement strand
CCGGCGGCGCTCCTTGCGGCGAACGTCATCGATCATTCCACTGACACGCTGGACTTGGTCGATCCCTGCGAGATTCAAAAAACTGTGAGATCGATCGGAGCTTTGAAGTCGAATGCTGCCAACGCCTAGGATCCGTTGCACGATGCCTTGTACGTAGGTCACATCGTCGATGTCGATCACATCGACTCGGTCGACCGTGCGAACCAAGATTCCTCGCGAGTGGATGAAGCGTTGTGTGGTCAGCTCGTAGTAAGTGCTCCAGCGCCGATACAGAAAGATGCCAATTCCATAAATCCAGCATGCGGCAAGCACACCCAGAACGATCCACCAGATACTCGTTTCGATCGGTTGGATGATCTTCATGGCTGGTAAGGCAATCAGTGCGGCGATGATCGACAGTGAGATCGCCGCAAGCGAGATCCAGGTTCCATACATCGCTTTGGGCGAATAACCACCCTCCCAGAGTTTGTGCTCAGGCTCCTGGGGCAATGGAACCCGCGGCTGGAACTGGGACTGGGGGGCAGGCAGGTCCCCGGGGGCAGGATTCGACGGATTTTCGATCATGGGTCGTCTCGCAGAGAGTTGGAAGATGACGGTAAGTTCAGACTCCAGAGGCCCGAAACGGATACTGACCGGGGCGCAGCCAGTGACATAAAGTCTAGGTGGCTGAAAGCCAATAATATAGCAGGTCGGATCGCGCCGGAGCTTAATAAGGGGTGATTCAGCCCCAGAACAGGCTCAAATCGATAAAAAACCAGCGTTTTTGATGTTGCCAGGATCCGCCAGGTCGATATATTACGCACTCTGTGATTCTGGGATCGGCGATTCTGAGCTCGGCCGCCTGAGTCTAGGCAACACTGAAGTTTGGAGATTGTTACAATGAAAGTCGTTTCATCCATTGGTGCCTTGAAGTACCGGCATGCCGATTGCCAAGTCGTACGTCGCCGAGGACGAATTTATGTGATTTGCAAAAGCAACCCGCGCTACAAGGTGCGGCAAGGGAACGCCAAATGCAAGCGTCGTAAGCGATAGATCGCTTGATGCCGTCGAATTCCCTGTGCCAGTTCCAACCGAACTGCAAGACGTGCAAATCCTAGACCTCTGTCCAACTCGCGCGGCGACTCTCGAAGCGCACTCCGCATGTTTAATCCCGCTGAGGGTCCGCACAGATCCTCATGAGCAGGTTGTGTCATCCTGAGTATTGTTCCTTGCGAATGTATCACAGATCCAAGCACGGTAAAACATGCAGAAGCTTCGAATCGCGGTCATCGGTCTGGGGGCCGATTGGCAACAGCGTTACCTACCAGCCCTCCGCTCTCTTCGAGACCGATTCTCCGTCATCGGGATCTACCACAGTGTCTCGGCGCTGGCAGAATCGGCCGCCAGGGATTTGGAAGCCTTCGGCTACGACAGTTTTCGCGCACTGATCGCCAATCCCGACGTCGAGGCTGTCCTGATTCTCGAAGACGACTGGTACCAACTTCAGCCCCTATGGGCTGCTTGCGAATTCCAAAAAGGTGTCTTCTGCGGCTCGGAAGTCGATATCCAATCCCTGAATTCCTGTGGGCTGCAAACCGCAATCGCCGAATCAGGAATCCCTTTTATGAGTGGATTCACTAGGCGTTATGCGCCGGCAACCCTGCGATTCAAAGAGCTTATAGCCACCCGCCTGGGGCGACCTAGACTGCTGTTTTGTCACCGACGATTGGCAAGCGAACTTACCGATTTAGCAAACACCAGTGCCCTAGATCGCAACTCGAGTCGTGAACTGCTCGAACTCATCGACTGGTGCAAATACATTGTCGGAGAAGACCCGGATTGGATCCAAGCCATCCGGCATGTGAGTCGACCGAGTCCCAAGAACGCTGACTATCAAATCCTAAGCCTCGGATTCGGTGACCCGGAATCCGACCCAAATGCCATTCTGGCTCAAATCAGCTGCGGAGCTTATATCCCGTCGGTATGGACCGAAGCCATCGCGTTTCGTCCACCGGCGGCGGTCCAAGTCTGCTGCGAGAAAGGGCTCGCATTTCTAGACCTTCCCTCGACCCTGGTCTGGTTCGATGATGCCGGTAGGCATCAAGAAACACTCGATACCGAATTGCCGATCGGCCAGCAGATGCTTATCCAGTTCCACAGGGCCGTCGCCTCGAAGTCCTCCCTGGTCAGCGATCTCGAAGAGACCAACGAGGCGATTCGGATTTTGGACCAAGCCAAACTCAGCACCAAAACTCACCAGCGCGTTGCGTTGCGCGATCAAGGGTAAGCCCTAGTCCCATCTAGCTCCAACCTAAGTAATCTGTAGCGATCGCACCGATTCGACTCATGAAATCGATTGTTCTGGACCGATCGTTGCCAAAACGTAGGGGACTTTTAGCAGCGGAAGAACGCTAGCAAATCGGCGGTGATTCGAATGGTGGAATCGTTCTTTGGACTCGCAAGGCGACCTTTCAGCGTCGTACCGAATCTGGACTCCTACGTTCCGACCGCGTGCTGCCAACAAGCGATCGAGTTGACACTCCGTTGCGTGCTCCGAGGTCAGGGGCCTGCGATCATGATCGCTGGTGCGGGGCTTGGTAAAACCATCTGCTTGATGAAGATCGCTCAGAAACTACAAGATTCGATGCAGGTAGCGATGCTTGCTAGTTCCCAGCTATGCACACGACGGGCACTCTTGCAGTCCATCCTGTATCACCTGGGAATGCCTTACAAGGAATCCAGCGAGGGGAATCTCCGAATCCAGTTGCAGGAGTACTTGAACCAACCAACCGTAGCAGATCGAGGCGTCGTGCTGTTGGTTGACGAGGCTCAATCGATGTCGGTGAAACTGCTCGATGAGATTCGAACTCTGACCAATACGCTCTACAAGGGGAGAGCCGTCCTTCATCTGGTCATGGCCGGGACGCTCAAGCTCGAAGACACCCTGGCCCATCCCCAGATGGAATTGCTGAATCAGCGCATCGTTTCCAGGCAGTACTTAACGCCACTTAGCCATCCAGAAACGCTCCAATACTTGCAGCGCAAGATCCAGTGGGCTGGAGCCGACCCTGCGGAGGTCTTTGATCTGGCTGCCCTCGATGCGATCCATCGGGCAAGCGACGGGATCCCTAGGCTCATTGAACAGTTGGCCGATCAAGCCATCTTTCAATCGGGGCTCGAAACAGAGCGTCCGATTCGTGCCAGCCGGATTGGTTCGGTCTGGACGCAGTTGCATCAACTCCCCAATCCCTGGTCGGAATCGTCGTCCAGGCCCCGAGAAGAGCTCCCGGCACTGAACCCATCGGAAGCGAAGGACTGGGAGTTCGAATCTCAATACGAGCCGCAAACGGGAGTCGAATTCGGATCGCTCGATGAAGAGCCAGCCAAGGTGAATTTGTTTCAACCGTTCATCGAGGATCCAAACCCGAGCCATGTTCCGAATCGATCGGCGTCGCTAGATGATACCTTTCGGCAGTTGATCAGGGATCTGAACCTTGCAGCGATTCAGATTCCGTCGGCCGATCATGCCTTTGTGCGAGCCGAGCGATCTGCCAAGCAATCTCCAAAGCCGGTATCGAGTCCGGCTACCAAAGTCCGACCCACAGAGTCTGAACTCGTGGGTGTCTCGGTCGATGGGGACGATCGCGACATGATCGTTGTGATCGAGCAGCAGGAATGGGTTAGTCCTTTTGCAATCCGATAAACCATGATTCGCGTGTCTGAAGGTTCAATTCCAGTCGGTGCGTTCATCGAAGCCTTGCCCAAGCGCTCGAGTGCTTGTGTTGGGCTATGCACGCTCGCAGAAATCGCCAACACACCATTGGACTCATCGCGGATACTGAGTCAGATCGCAAGAGAATGGAGTCGATGCTCAAATCGCAGCTGCTGTGTCGTATCGGCCGTCGACGTTTCGAGTGATGACACGGTCGCTGAAAAGATCGAACTGAAGTCAGCCCGCTGGGATTGGCTTGGGACCGACGCACTACCCACTGGTTATTCGGCTGCGGTGGCACGAGATGTGGCAGGTTTGAGCAAACTCAGGGCCGAGAATGGCCTGATACTCATCGAACTCGGGCGGATCGAATCCCAGGCTTGCAGTTATGCCGCAAAGCTCTGCGATGGACTGGTTTTGCTTGCACCCGGTAGTATTTCCATGACCGATTTGCCAAATCGCCGTAAGCGTGGTCTTGTTTCCAAGCTCCGATCTTTGCAATCCGCCGAGTGTCCTTGGCTGGGCTTCTGGAGCCTCGTTTGAAACACAGAAACCTCTCTGTTTCAAAAAGTCCTGATCGAGCATCACTCTCTGACGCGATCCTTGAACGCGTTAGGTCGCACTCCCCGAAGAACCGACCAACATCGTTCGTTTCTTCGAAATGAATGCCAAATGGTGTTCCAGGTGACCGACGTACTTGTCAAGCATCTGCGCCAGACTCACCGCGCCGGCCTCGGTGTGGATGCCGATCCGCTCCCAAGCAGTACTCGGCAGGGCCCGCAAGATGACCGCGGTCATTTGGCGGTTGCGATGGAATAAATCGCAGGCAGTAAACGCGTCGATCTGCTCTCGGCCCGGCAAGTTCGAAAAGGCTGTCTCGTCGTAACCCACCAACAGCGGTTTGTCCATACAAGCGATCCTCTTCATCCGATCCGATCCAATCAGATCGCTATCGAGCATGTGGGTGACAATTTGATGGATCGTCCAAGTCCCATCGGCAGGTCGGGAATGCAATTGTTCCTGGGTTAATCCCCAAATCGATTGGACCAAGTGAGAACCACCCACCACGTATTGATCGATCTTTGACTGCATTCGATTCCCGCTTTTCTTTGGACAGTTAACTGCACTGATAACAAACCTCAGGGACCATTAATTTATCCCATTTGCCCCTGGTCGGGGGGATGCTGTGCGAAACCAAGGAATTCGTTATCCTAATAGACAGTATCCTAATAGACCGTTCCACCTCTTGTTCAACTTGCCTCTTGTTCAACTTTTTCGTCCAGCCCTGATCGCCATGGCTAGCCTACCAGAAATCCAGTGTCCAACTTGTCAAAAATTCTTTGCTGCGGATATCCATGCGCCATCGATGCCCTTTTGCTCAATGCGATGCAAAATGGTCGATCTGAACCACTGGTTTTCTGAGGAAGTCGGACTGCCAGTCTATCCCAGCGATGACCCGGAACAGGAGGATGAACCTCAACCACCTGCATCTCCTAAAGAATACCGATTCGATTGATCGGCAATCCCCAAGCGGAATCAACCCGACTCCATGAACAATTCACCCGACAAGACTGTTGCTGTCCCCAAGGTCGTGGTCGATTGGTACCGATCAACACCTTGGTGGAGATTGATCTCCCACACGCTGGCCATCTCTTGGAGAGCCTCGCACCTTGCGCTCTGCGCTACGGCTTTACTACTTACCCAGGCCCTGTTTGGTCTTTCCGAATCGTTCTTTTTGCCCGAGTCGAATCAGGCACTCACTCCTTGGGTTCTCCCCGAGTCGAAGTCGCCTGCGATGACTCCTTGGACCCTCGATCCAAACCGCTGGATCGAAGGTTTCCAAACTAGCAATCAAGCGAGCAGTCGAGCGGATGATCAACTTGCGACAGCCAGCAGACTCCAGTGGTTCCATCTTGCTCCCGATTCCTTTTTGAATGTTTGGCGTAGGTATGTCTCCTACCCGTTTCATGCTTTGGATGGCATGACGCTTCGCAAGTCCGCTTTTTTCTTGTGGAACACTTTGGCGATCATTGCCGTATGGGGATTTGTCGGGGGAGTCCTCGCGAGGCGCTCGGTTCAAGAGCTAGGGATGCACATCACATCCCCGTGGATCGATACGCTGAGGTGGGTTGCCTCTCGCTGGCCATCGATCCTCTGGTCGGTCGTTATGCCCCTGGCCTTGGTGATTCTGTTTTGCCTAGTGCCACTGACGCTAGGTTGGATCTCTTTGATTCCATGGATCGGCAAGCCCCTGGCGTTGGGATTGATGGTCCCGGTAGCTTTGATGGCACTGGGTGTCGGTTGGGTTGCCGCCATTTCTCTGTTTGGGTTTTCTTTGTCCACCGTATCGATCGTGACAGAGAAACAAGCCGACGCTTTCGATGGCATGTCCCGCGCCTCGGCTTATCTTTTTCAAAGGCCTGCCACGCTCTTGCTGGCAGTCCTGGTCGCTGATTGGCTCGGACACTTCGGTGGCTCGATCGTCTCGATCGTCCTGAATACCGGGTACAACATCATCGCTCAGAGTTTTGCGTTGGCCTCGTTCGCGCCGTTGGGGTTCATGCAGTCCTGGTTGGATGGTTTCTTCCAAGCGATCGTGCCGCTGCTGGTGACCGCTTTCGGATTCAGTTTCTTCTGGACTGCCTCGACGGCCATTTATCTAGTGCTTCGCAAAGATGTCGACCATGCCGAGTTTGATCTGATCGATATGGGCTCGAACGTTCTACCCAAGTCCCTGCCGAAACTTCCTGAGGCCCCCGAAGTAGGCCGCTAGAAGCCCTTTCGGGGGGATTTCGCGGCCCGAAGGCTGGCCGAGCCGTTAATTTAAGGAAATTTCCGCAGGTTTACCTTGGATTTGCCTCGATCTGGCCCGAAAATTGCGCAAGAATCGTTTGCGTCGGTCTTCCAAGCACTTTCGAACCTTGCTGCTAGGCAACTCGTAATTCACAATGGCTCGGAGGTCACGAGCGAGAGATTTAAGCTTTTCTTGGTGTTCCTTAACTGAACAGTCTACGGTAGCACTTTACTCGGATTCAATGTCCAACCATCCCGGTCCTATTTGTCGAACCACCCCAAGCCCGCGACTCGGCGTGTCGATCTGGGTTCGTGGCTGCATCGGCTTGATCCTGGCATGCATCGGATGTTGGAACGCTCTGCCAACGGCTCAGGCCGGCTGTTCGGGCTTGCACGAGTCCTTTGTCCGATGGGTCGAGACCAAGCCGACGCGGCCCGGGGAACTGACTTTAGGGTTGTACGTTCGTTACGAAAAGGGCTCTTTGAATTTCACGCTCGAACGTCCCACGAAACCATGCGATGGTCCTTCGTGTCGAACCAAGTCATCGATGGATACGACTTATTTTCCGATGAACTCCTTGAGGGTCGTTGCAACCGGCTTCGCTTGGTTGAAACCATGTCCTTACGTGAAGGGCGATTCACACAAACCCCACGCGAAACCAGTATCGCTATCTGCTCCACGGGGTGGACTTGAGGTCTCTGAACCTCCTCCCAAAGTCGTTGGCTAACCACACTCGCTCTTCGAACGGCGTTGCAATTGGGGAAGCCGAAGTTGGGCGCTGCATCCGGATCTACCGGATAGGGATTCTTATTCGACACTGAGCCCCACTTGGAGTCGAACCTGTCTGTCTACACTCATCGTTTACAAGTCAATCCATCGAGGCATCCACGATGTCCACCGAACCTGCACCAGTACCCGAAGATCTATCGCATCTGCTCAAAGCATCAAACAACAAGCCCAAGTTGGTCGTCACACCTCGAACGAGAAAACTCTTGCTCGTCGTATTGACCCTTTTTTCGCTGTTGTTGGCCAACGGTCTGTACCTCTCGGGCGTGACGTTCTCGGAGTGGTATTTCCAGCGTACATTCCAGGATTTGTTTTATCACTACATGTTCCTGCTCCATTTGGTTTTGGGGTTGGTGCTGATCCTGCCGTTTTTGGCTTTTGGGTTTTACCACTGGAAAGCATCTTACAAACGCCGCAATCGGCGCGCGGTGCGGATCGGTTATGCGTTGCTGATCG
Source organism: Pirellula sp. (assembly GCA_046090945.1). Taxonomy (GTDB): domain Bacteria; phylum Planctomycetota; class Planctomycetia; order Pirellulales; family Pirellulaceae; genus JBKCUI01. Next base: position 15,361 of record JBJTAQ010000003.1, on the reverse strand, counting down.
CTGGGATTGTTGTTCTGGTCAGCGGGGTGTTACTGATCAAGTTTGGGACATTCGAATTCATGCGGGGGCAGGTCAGTAAACGCGTCGTGTATTGGGCTCACATTATCACGCCATTGGTAGCCATGTGGTTGTATTGGCTGCACCGTTTGGTTGGCACTCGCATCCGCTGGGTGATCGCTCAGCGGGTCGGCATTGCGACGGCTCTTGCGGTCGGTGCGATGTTGATCGCTCAGACACAGGATCCGCGCAAGTGGAACAAGCGAGCCCCTTCGGACGGCCAGAAGTACTTCGAGAATTCATTGGCCAGCACGCGAGATGGTAATTTCATTCCACAGCGAGCTTTGATGAACGACGAATACTGCAAAAAGTGCCATCAGGATGTCTACAACGACTGGTTCCACAGCGCCCACCACTTCAGTTCGTTCAACAATCCAGCCTACCTGTACGCCGTACGTGAAACTCGCAAAGTTTCAATGGAACGCGACGGAAACGTCCATGCGGCGCGGTTTTGCGCAGGTTGCCATGACCCGGTCCCGTTCTTCTCCGGTGCCTTTGACAATCCCCACTACGACGATGTCAACGATCCGACGAGCCAAGCAGGGATCACCTGCACGGTTTGCCACGCCATCACCGAAGTTGAGTCGACTCGTGGCAATGCCGATTACATCATCGAAGAACCTCAACACTATCCATTCGCCTACAGCGAAAATTACCTGCTCCAGCAGATCAACATGCTCATGGTCAAGGCCAAGCCGGCGTTTCACAAGAGTGAAATGCTCAAGCCGGCGCTGAAGTCTGCGGAGTTTTGTAGCACTTGTCACAAAGTTCATTTGCCAGGCAATCTGACCAAGTACAAGGAATGGGTCCGCGGCCAAAACCACTACGATTCGTACCTGTTAAGCGGTGTGGCTGGTCATGGGGCGCGAAGTTTCTACTATCCTGAAAAGGCCCAAACCAACTGCAACGGCTGCCATATGCCTTATAAAGAGTCCAGCGACTTTGCAGCCAAACCCCATCCGGAATCGGGCAAGAACGTCGTCCACAGCCACTTCTTCCCAGGTGCCAATACAGCGTTGCCGTTCTGGCGAGGTGATGAGGATGTGATCAAGCAGGCTCAAGCCATCCTCAAAGATTGCGCTCGGGTGGATATCTTCGGAATACGCAAAGGTGGGACTCTCGAAGGAGAGTTGATCGCACCGTTGCGACCGGAGGTCCCAGCCCTCGAGGCAGGTCAAGCCTATTTGCTCGAAACGGTTATCCGAACCTTGAAAGTTGGCCATCATTTGACCCAAGGTACCGTCGATTCGAACGAGCTGTGGCTCGAGATCCAAGCCAAGTCTGGAGATCGAGTGATCGGGATCAATGGTGGGCGAACCAAGGATGGTGCTGTCGATGAATGGTCCCACTTCGTCAATAACTTTGTGATCGATAAAAACGGCGATCGGATCGCTCGCCGAAACGCGCAGGACATTTTCATAGCTCTGTACGATCACCAGATCCCACCCGGAGCAGGTCAAACCGTCCACTACAGGCTCGATGTTCCCAAGGATATTTCGGAGGCCATCGAGGTGACCGTGAAACTCAATTACCGCAAGTTTGATCGGGGGTACATCGAGTTCATGGACCAAGCGTTCCAGCCCGGAGATCGCGAATTTGAAAAGCGTAATGCGGGTTATAACCCGCTTCCGATCACCGTCATCGCCGAAGATACACTCGTGCTGCCGGTGGTGTTAGCCGACGGAACCCGAGTCGAGGCTCAAGGTGAGAGCAAGAAGGCGATTGAACCGACCTGGCAGCGCTGGAACGATTATGGGATCGGTTTACTGCTGACCGGTACGGCTCAGTTGCGCCAAGCTGCCGATGCCTTTGGGCAGGTCGAAAAGGCTGGGCGATACGATGGGCCGCTGAACATCGCTCGTGTTTTCTTTGCCGAAGGGAACCTAGACGGCGCGACCGAGGCACTCGGGCGGGCTGTGACGATGGAGCCCAAGCCTCCGGTTTGGACGTCGGCTTGGCTCTCCGGCGAGATCGCACGCCAGCAAGGGCAGTTCGATGTGGCTGTCGAGAACTTCAAGAGTGTGCTTTACGATCAGACCGAGGAACGCAACAAGCGGCAATTTGATTTCTCGCTTGATTATGTCGTCCGCAATCAACTCGGCGCCGCTTATCTCGATCTAGCGTTGGCAGCAGCCAGTGCCGAGGACACCGACACCAAAGAGATGTATTTGAAACTAGCTCAAAGTGAATTCGAGCGCGTGCTGGAAATCGATAGCGAGAACCTGATGGCTCATGCGAACCTAGTGACGGTTTTCGAACGCATCGGCGACGAGGAAAAAGCCCAATTCCATCGTCTCGCGAACTTAAGGTACAAGCCGGATGACAACGCCAGCAACTTGGCTAGGCGACCAGCCCGTCAGAAGTATCCGGCGGCCAACCGAGCGGCCGAAGCGATCGTCATCTATCCGATGCAGCGGTCGGGAGCTCCCGGGCTCCCCCCCGAATCCGCATTGCAATCCGCCTCCCTATCTCCCTTGACCTCGAACCCCTAACTCCGCCCCCCTCATCCAATGTCCTCAAAAAACAAAAATTCGAAACGCGAGTTGCAACGTCGGCAGTCGGAGTTTGCCAATCGGTCTGCCGCAGATTTGCCAGAGGCCGAGGACGATTCGGTGATCGGCAAGATGTTTTGGCGATCGCTTGGAGTGATTGCTGCTTTGGCCTTGTTGGGTGCGGGGATCTACGCAGCAACCCGACCCACCAAAGAGAAATTCGTTGAGAGGAAGACCGAGACCGCGCTGCCTCAGGAGCGGAAAGCCGCTACGGTCGAGATCCCTTCGATACCCATGACCGACATCACCCAGCAATCGGGAATCACGTTTGTTCATTACGATGGCAAACAAGGCGAACGGCTCTTGCCCGAAACGATGGGGGGGGGAAGTGGCTTTTTGGACTACGACAACGATGGCGACCAAGGCATTCTGTTCGTCAATTCCTGCGATTGGTCCTGGAATAAACGGGACGAGAGCAAGCCGGTTCCTACCATGTGTTTGTATCAAAACGATGGAAAGGGTGTGTTCAAGGACGTGACCCAAGAGGCGGGGCTCGCCGTGACCTTTTACGGCATGGGTCCTGCGTTTGGTGATTACGACAATGATGGTTGGGTCGATGTATTCATCACGGCCGTTGGCAAGAATCATCTGTTTCGAAACGACCATGGAAAGTTTGTGGAAGTTACGGATGCGGCTGGGGTTGGAGGACTTGCGACGCAATGGAGTTGCCCAGCGATGTGGTTTGACTACGACCGCGATGGCAGGCTCGACTTGATCGTTGGCAACTACGTCTCATGGAGTCGCGAGATCGATTTGTCTCTTGCCTCGACGCTGGTTGGCCTGGAGCGTTCTTACGGCCAGCCTACGAACTTTGATGGCGTGCATATGTACTTGTACCACAACGAGGGAGAGGGCAAGTTCAGAGAGGTAGGCAAAGAAGCCGGATTGCACGTCCTGAATCCCGCTACGGGTGTTCCCGAGGCCAAGACGCTAGGGATCGCTTTGCTGGACGCCAACCACGATGGATGGTTGGACGTCTGCGTCGCGAACGATACCGTTAGAAACTATCTATTCGTGAACAAACAGGATGGAACATTCGAAGACCAAGGGGTCACGATGGGTGTGGCGCTGACGCGCGACGGCCAAGCGACTGGAGCGATGGGGATCGATTGTGCGAATTTTCGCAATGACGATTGCTGCGGGATCGTCATCGGTAACTTTGCCAACGAGCAGTCGAGTTTGTATTTGAGCGATGGCTTGAAAGCTAGTTTCACCGACGTTGCCCCGACGACCGGGTTTGGACCGCAAACGCGGATCAAACTGACCTTCGGGACGATGTTCGCTGACATGGACCTCGACGGTAGACTCGATATCCTGTGCTCGAACGGCCATTTGGAACCGGAGATTCAGAAGGTGTTTCCGACGCAGCAGTACGAGCAAGCGGGTCAGCTTTTTTGGAACGCCGGCAAGAAGCAGCCTACGCAGTTTGTTGCGTTGAATGCTGAAAAAACCGGTGCGGATTTTCAAAAGCCGATGGTTGGACGAAGCGCGACGGTCGCGGACATCGATGGCGATGGAGATCTAGACGTCCTGCTCGTGGCTAACGGAGGCAAGGCTCGGTTGTTGCGCAACGATCAGAAACTTGGGAATCACTGGTTGCGAGTGCGACTGAAGGACAAATCCAACACAGGCGGGATAGGGGCGACGATTGTGCTCCAAACAGCCGACGACGAGAAACTTGTAAGGGTTGTCTCTACCACGCGCAGCTATCTTTCTCAAACCGAACTGACAGCCACCTTCGGGCTTGGAAAACGCGAGCCGAAGATGATGACCATCCGTTGGCCGGACGGCACCGAGCAGAACGTGCCGATCGAGTCGCTCGATCGGGAAGTTTTCGTCGAGCAAAACAGCTAGATTAGGTACCCAGATTGGATCGATTGAAGTTTCGATGTTAGAGGTATGCGTCGAGAGTCTGCAGGGAGCCAGGATTGCCGTCGAGGCTGGGGCTCAGCGAATTGAACTCAGCGAACGTTTGAGCGTCGGAGGCGTATCGCCCTCGATCGAACTGATCCGTTCGCTTCGTCGGGAGATGTCCGAATCCTTGATCGTGCTGATTCGTTGCCGTGCTGGCGATTTTGTCTACAGTCCGACCGAGCTTGAGGCGATGCTCGAACAAGCAAGACAAGCGATCGCGTCCGGAGCCGATGGGCTAGCCGTGGGGGCATGCAAACCCGATCGATCGCTCGATTGGCATTTTCTAACACAGCTTCAGAGGGTCGTTCGCTCGGAATCCGAAGCGGCTTGGTTGGTCGTGCATCGGGTGTTTGACCGGGTTCCCGATCCGCTCGAGTCGATCGAGCGATTGATCGAGCTGGGGTACGATCGGATTTTGACCAGTGGTCCTTCGGATCGCGCGATCGAGAGCTTGGAATCGCTCGGTCAATGGCAAAGCGCATCGCGAGGTCGATTGGAGATCTTGCCTGCAAGTGGCATTCATTCGGGCAATGCATTGACGATTTTGCAATCGACCCTTTGCGAGCAATTGCACGGCTCGTTTACTCGGACCCCAACTGGATCTGCGAGTTCTTTGCCTATTGCCGAGGAGGTCGCCGAGGTGCGTCGGCTGATCGACGAACATCTGGAAAGGCTAAAGGTTGAGGGCTAATGATTTTTAGCTTGAGCCGGTTGCCAGCCGTTCCAGCAGCAACCCACCCAGAACCCCAATCCGGTTATAGCAACCTGGCACAGCGCGATTGCCAGCGACGATGCCAATAGCACTCCTGAGGTTCGACTCATGATGAACTCCTGCATATTGACCGAACTCGAAATCGCGGGTGTGGTAATCAAGATTCGATCCAGCTCAAAGACCCAAAAAAGCTTGACCGCATAGATATAAAACCCAAGCCACGGGATCAGCGACAATCGCCAACGTCGCCCTGAGAAAAACCAAGCAGCTGCAATCCAGGGCAGTGTCGATTGGTACAACTGGGACAGGGCAAAAACTTTGATCAGGTTCCCGATATAGGTTTGTTGGGAGAAAACGATTCCAGAGCCGCCCGGCACAAAGCCCGAATTGGCTCCGGAGAGTTGGGCATACCATTGGTATCGTGCGATATTGGCTTGCAACAAGACCGCGATAGAGAACATCAGCCACAGCCAACGGGAGATCGTCCATCGACTTCGTAGCCCTGCCTCTGCAGCGCTGCGATCGATGATCTCGATGCCTGTCAAGAGACTTATACTTTTCATCAGCGAAACGTTGCATGTCAAATCCAGCAATGTCGCCGGTAGATCGATTCGAAAAAACGTGTCATAAGGAATACCGTAGGGCAACTGCGATATCAGTTGTTGAATGATCACCGATGCAAACAAGTACAGGACACCCCAAAGCGTCTGCCGCAAGCGACCAGGGCCTTGCATCGCGACCCACACGATGGCCACATCCACGCACAAGGTGCAGATGGATGGTGAAAGCAAATCGAGTTGTAGAGCATAAATCGGGTTGTTTGAGGCACAATAACCGCCCAGGAGCAGGAACCCTAGGGCAAGGATCGCAAGTCGCCCTCGATATTTTATTTTGGAAAAACTTGGCTGACTGTCGCTATCGCTCACACTCGGTCACTTCAATCCTGTCGACGGAGCAAATCCGAACATATGATTGAGGTTTTGCACGGCCGCTCCGCTGGCACCCTTGACCAAATTGTCGATGGCGCTGATGAGGATAATCCGAGGCCCATTCTCCCGCACCGCAATGTCGACGTAATTGGTCCTTGCAACATACTTCGTCGCAGGCAGATGCGATACGACTCGGACGAAGCCTTCGAGCGAATAGTAGCTGCTCAGGCACTCGCGGATCTGATTGGCAGTAGCACCAGCAACTGGGTGCACGTAGATCGTCGACAGAATACCTCGCTCCATGGGGGTCAAGTGCGGTGTGAAGATCACCTCGGGCTCTACGCCGCTAAACCGTTTCACGATATCGACGATCTCGGGTTGATGGCGATGGTTGCCGACCGAATAAGCTGAAATTGATTCATTGACCTCGCAGTAGAGATTCCCAAGCTTGGGTGTCCGTCCAGCACCGCTCACGCCAGATTTACTATCGACCACGATATCTTTCGGGGATATCAATCCCTCCTTGAGCAGTGGGGACAGTGGCAAAATCGCCGACGTTGGATAACAACCCGGATTGGCCACTAGGGGTGCATTGGAGAGTTCGTCTGCAAAGAGTTCGGGCAGACCATAAGGTGTCGAGCCCAATCGCCCCGGATCTGGGTGGGCTTCGCCGTACCACTTTTGATACAGTTCGGGTGTGCTGAGTCGGTAGTCGGCTGACAGATCGATCACACGGCAACCGGCCGCAAGTAGCTCCATAATGATGTGCGCAGAGGCTCCGTGCGGCAGGCAAGTCATCGCAACATCGCAGCGCTGGGCGATTTGCTGAGCATTGAGGTCTTCGACCGGCAATCGAATCCGTCGGATCAGTGATGGATGCATGTCGGCAAGCATGCTGCCGTCAGCCTGTCTGCTGGTTGCAGCAACGATCTCGACATGGGGATGATCGATCAGCCACTCGATGGCTTCAAGAGCCGTGTATCCCGAAGCGCCGACGATGGCGACGCGTACCTTGCGTGTAGTCATTGAACCAGGATTCCAAGCAACGAAGAAAGAGTCAAACACTCGACGCTGCTGTGATGATATCGCAAGCACCCAAGTCAAAACAGTCGACTTTAGGCTGCCTTGCGGCCCTGGTCCGGACTCGACTTGCCAAAGCCCGGATTCGAGAGCACTGCTGGGCGATCCTCCCAGGTTGCTTGCCGCTGTGCAAGCGATTTTCTGGCTTGCTCGATGCGTTTGCCGATGGTAGCCACCCAAGTGCGATCCCGAACGCCTAGAACCCACCCCAGCCGCTCGGCGGCCAACTTGGGATTCACCAGACCGCTGGCCAGATGACCGAGCCTTTTTACAAGCGGCTCGATCTTCATCGATGCATCTGAATTTTCACTATAAGCGCATGCGAGTTGGCCCATCGACCGGCCGAGCTCGTAATGGGAAAGGACCATTCCACGGGAGTCTTGGGAACGGACCAAGGCCCCTTCGACAACTCCGACTTGTAAACCTAGGATTTTCACTAGAAGGCTCATCTCAAAGTCGATCAGGTCGCTAGGGATCTGGGTGTTCCAACCCCCCAAGCAACCGATCGCACTTCGGCGAACCATAGTCCCGGCAAGTAGCGGCGCGGTGATCTTGGACGGATCACTCGACACGCGACGCTGAGGGACCACGTCGGATTCAAATCCATAGTGAACTTCCGACGAGTTCGCACTGGTTATTCCAAGTCCGATCATATCGATATCGAATTGGTCAAAGGCCGCTAAGGCATCATCGCACCAATCGGGTTCCAAGACCGTGCCTGGAAGGACGACTTGGATCACATCTGCAGTAGTTCTCTCGATCGCCAAGTTCAGTTGCTGGGCCAATGAGGAAGCCGAGGGAGTTTCGACAACCGTCGCTTCGTCGCCACCGAGTCCGTAGGGATCTTGGTATTCACCTCGATGGACGATGATCAGTTCATCCTCTGGTGAGCGAACCTCCAGAACCGACAAGAGCGTGTTTTCCAATGCTTGGGAATCGCATTGAAATGGAACGATGAGCGATAACCTCGGCACGGGACAAAGCTCCAGAAAAAACGAGGTAATGGTGAATCCCTTCTCCAACGACCCATGGAACATCGACCGGCGCCTAGGCCCACTCCAGGCTTTCAAGGCTTTACCGAATAGTCCAGTAGGTTAAACCTTAACGGTATTGCCGGTTATCCCGTCGGGTGGCAATTGCTCAAGGATGCTGGCTGAACCATAATATCCGTTTGAAAATTCACCGACCGCACGACTTCGATGCGTCAAAATAGATCCGCCAAAATATATGCCTTCGAAACATCCCGCGATAACGACTTCCCGTCAACGCTTGCCGTTCTTGGGGTCGCTTTTGTTGGCAGCGCTCTTTGGCGCGCCTCGCCTTGCTGCTCAAAACAGCCCTGCGATCGACTTCAATCGAGACATCCGCCCGATCCTCTCGGAAAACTGTTTTTACTGCCACGGTCAGGATGCCAACAAGCGCCAAGCCGATCTGCGGCTCGACCAGCGTCAAGCAGCGATCGAAGGCCATGCGATCGCACCAGGGGATCTTGGTAGCAGCCAACTGGTCGACAGGATCGATTCGAGCGATCCAGAGACACTCATGCCCCCGCCGAAGTCCAATCGTCGCTTGAGCGATTCGCAGAAGGAGTTGCTCAAGCGTTGGATTTCCGAAGGAGCGCACTACAGTACCCATTGGGCCTTTGAAACCCCTCGCAGTCCCTCGATCCCGAGTCCAAACAGTTGGGCCAGAGAACCGCTCGATGCGTTTATCGCCCAGGGTCACCACGCCAACGGACTTGCACCGAGCGAGCCGATCGACAGACGGACCATGATCAAAAGGGTGTATGCCGATTTGGTGGGTTTGCCACCAGAGCCTGATGAAGTCGAACGCTTCGCGAATGACCCTGACCCGTTGGCTTACGAGCGACGGGTCGATGAGCTACTGGCGGACCCAGCTTATGGAGAGCGGATGTCGCTTTCTTGGCTCGATGCGGCTCGCTACGCCGACAGCAACGGATTCCAGCAAGACGGGGATACTTGGCAGTGGATGTGGCGCGATTGGGTGGTTCGGGCTCTGAACGAAAACATGCCCTTCGATCAGTTCACTCTCTGGCAGCTTGCCGGTGACTTGCTTCCCGAGGCGAGCATCGAGCAGAAGATTGCGAGCGGATTCAACAGAAACCACTTGCTCAATGGCGAGGGTGGGGCCATCGCCGAGGAACAACGTTTCGTGATTCTCTTTGATCGTATCGACACAACGGCTACGACTTGGTTGGGTTTGACGATGGCATGCGCGCAGTGTCACGACCATAAGTACGACCCTATTACGATGCGCGATTATTACTCGCTCATGGACGCGTTCAATCAAGTGCCCGAGAGCGGTGTACCGCAGTATTTTTCGAGCCGCATTCGCGTGGCTCCACCGCTGCTAGAGCTACCTACCGAAGAGAACCAAAAACGGATCGCGGAGTTCGAAGATCGCATCGGCGCGCTTCAAAAGGAAGCGCAGCCGCTGATCGATGCGGCTTACAACGGCTGGCGACTGAGCGTCACGGCCAGTACGGCCGGTTTGCCCGAGGCCATCGCAGGTGTTTTAGCGAAAGCCGAAGGTGAAAGAAGCGATGAGGACAAGAAGAATCTCGAGCCTTCGCTGCGCAAGCACTTCGATGAAAAGGTTTTGGGAAATCTCACCAGCAAGCTCCAGCCTTTGGCGGCCCAGCAAGCCGTGCGCAACGAGCTCAACGCTTATCGCGCCGACCAGATTCCGCGCCCGATGGTCATGAGCGACGCGCAGGCTCGTAAAACCCATATCCTTGATCGCGGTGAGTATCTCAAACCTCGCGAGGAAGTTGCGTTTGAGACTCCCGGGTTTTTACCCAAGCTCGCCGAGGGTGCCCCTCGCAATCGACTCGGACTAGCCCAGTGGCTCATCGCGCCTGAGCATCCGCTGACATCCCGGGTGGCGGTCAATCGGATCTGGCAGCATTTCTTTGGTGTAGGACTCGTAAAGACCGCCGAGGACTTTGGAGTTCAGAGTGAATACCCGGTCTATGGTCCATTGCTCGATTATCTTGCCGTCGAGTACCAGCGTCAGGGTTGGGACACCAAGCGTTTTCAGAGAAGTGTTCTATTGAGTTCAACGTATCGTCAATCGAGTCGATGCGCGCCGGAGGATCGGGCCAAGGATCCGGAGAACAAATGGTTTGCTCGAGCTACCCGTTTTCGAATGCCGGCGATGGTCTTGCGGGATTGGGCGTTGGCTTGCTCTGGCATGCTGGTCGATCGCGTCGGTGGCGTGCCGGTTTACCCTTATCAACCCGAAGGTATATGGGACTCTCTGGCGATCACCAAGGAACGGGACTTTAGCTATCCGAAGTCCTCCGGGGCAGGACTTTATCGAAAGAGTCTCTACACGTTTTGGCGAAGGACCGTTGGTCCGGCCAACATGTTCGATGCCTCGAATCGTCAAGCCTGCCGCGTCAGGGCGACGCAAACGAGCACCCCGCTACATGCCTTGACCACTCTGAACGATCCGACTTGGGTCGAAGCCGCAAGGAACCTTGCTCAACTGGCGATGCAAGAGACCCGCGATTCCCAAGAGCAACTGCAGATCATCGCGCGCCGGGTCCTGGCACGGAACTTGGCCGAAAACGAGTTGGAAGTGATGCTCAAAGCGGTTAGCAAGCAGCGGGAATTGTTCCGTTTGGATCGCGACGCGGCTATTGCATTACTCGCGACCGGAGAGAGCAAGCCGAGTGCTGCCATGGATCCGATCGAGCTGGCTGCTCTTTCGAATGTTTGCTTGACCATAATGAATCTCGATGAGGCGTTGAGCCGGGAGTGATCGACACATCATGAAATCCCCAGATATCATGCTAATCATGGAGCGGGTCTTGGAGCGGGCATCGCGACTTTCCAGGCCGATATACTTGATTTGTTCCATCTGCCTGAAAATGTCCTGGTTAGTCCTTCTAGCAAGTTGGCCCAGCAGTGCATCCTATACTTTTGCCCAAAGCGATAACGTGACCGAGAAAACGACGACAGGATCGACGACCAAAAAGCCTCGCTGGACGATTGCAATCCACGGAGGAGCCGGAGGGGATTTGGATCGCTGGACACAGCAGCAGCGACAGGTTCGAATCGAGGGTTTGCGCAAGGCCCTGAGCACCGGCACGCAGATGCTCGAGCAATCCGCCAAGGCGATCGATGTGGTCGAAGCGGTCGTGCGAGTTTTGGAGGACGACCCGAACTTCAATGCCGGTCGCGGAGCGGTCTTGAACGAGGTGGGCGAGTATTCCCTCGATGCGAGTTTGATGGATGGGTCGGACCTCAGTTGCGGCGCTATCGCGAATGTTCGCAAGACACGCAACCCGATTTCGCTCGCTCGGGGTGTGCGAGACAAGACGCCTCATGTGTTTTTGGTGGGTGATGAAGCCGATGTGTTTGGTGTTCAGTTAGGGTTGCCAACCGAGAACGGGGAGTACTTTAAAACTCAGGAGCAGATCGATAGCTGGCAGGAATGGAAAAAACGCCAAGCCGCCAAGAAAGAAGCGACTTCGCGATTCGATCACGACCGAGGGGAGGATCGATTGTTCTATTTGGGTACGGTCGGTTGTGTCGTGATGGATGTCCATGGAAATCTAGCATCGGCCACCAGCACCGGAGGGTTGTTGGGTAAGAAATACGGTCGTATCGGAGACACACCGATCATCGGCGCGGGGACTTATGCCAACAACCGAACCTGTGCGGTCTCGTGCACCGGTGTTGGGGAGTTATTTATTCGCAACCACATCGCCTCGGCTGTTTCGGCGCGCATGGAATTCCTGATGGAGTCGCTTGGTCAGGCAGGGCATCATGCGATCGACAAGACCTTACCGGCGGATTCCGGAGGATTGATCGCAGTGGATCCTCATGGAAACATCGAGACGATTTACAACACGCCAATTATGGCTCGCGGCCAAGCCAACAGCGAAGGGCTCTTCCGCGTCGGGCTTGCCGACTGGATCGAGGGTAAGTGACATTCGATGTCGGATGCGAGCATGCAGCGTATCGAACTTCTAGACGGGGGGCTGATTCTTTACTGCGAGTCGTTTTTTGCCGTTCCAACCGCTGATCGGTATTTCAAGTCCCTCCAAGCGGAATGCCGATGGGAGCAGAAGCCTGGGATTTTCGGTCATATGCAACCGCGGTTGATTGCCTCCCACGGCGATCCGGGGGTGACTTACAAATACTCCGGCGTCCTCAACCTCGCTGAGCCTTGGACGCAAACTCTCCTGGAGATCAAGGCCCGCATGGAAGCGGTTCAAATCGACGGGAATTCCGCCCGTTACAACTACTGCTTGCTCAACCGTTACCGCGATGGCCAAGATAGTATGGGGTGGCACGCCGACGACGAACCCGAAATGGGAAACGTCATAGGTTCGGTTTCATTAGGTGCCATTCGCAAGTTTCGAATCCGGCATAACTCAAGCCGACAAACCCAAGATTTCCTCTTGGCCCATGGGTCATTGCTGATCATGGCAGGAACCATGCAGGAGTATTGGCAACACGAAGTCCCCAAGACCAAACGCCATGTCGCCGAGCGAATCAATCTGACCTACCGTGCAATCTCCAACCAGTAGGCACTCGATGGATCATAGGGTTGGATCGACGTTCAAAGTGGGGAGGCCATTTCTGAGTGACCATATCGCAGCAGCCGTGCGATCGGTGGTTTGAAGTTTGCGCAAAATGTTCTGGACATGCTCCTTGACCGTTTCCAAACTGATCTTCAACGATCTGCTGATGTCGCGATTGCTGAGCCCGAGCGACAGATGGATCAGGATCTGATACTCGCGTTTGGTAAGTGGTACGGACAGCGATTCCGGCGGAAGGTGGTTGTACGTTAAAAACGACTTAGCAGATGCGATCAAAGAATCTTTGGGACGCAGCCCTGTTGCTAGCGATTCACAGGACTGAACCAGTCGCTGGATTGAGTAACGCTTGGGGATGTAGTCCCAAGCATCGAGCGCACTTGCACGGGCCAAGTGCGTCGGGTTCTCATCGTAAGTGTAGACGATCAGCTTGATCTTCGAATGCTGCTCAATTACTTCCAGACAAGTGTCGAAAAGATCCAATCCATCGATCCTAATTTCTGAGATGACCAAATCGCATTGGCTTTGAGCAAGAAAACTGCCGAGACTTTCTGGGTGTATTAACTCTCCGACGACCTCGTGACCTGCGCCGGCCATTACATGCCTTAGGCCATGAATGCATAACGGACTATCGTCTAGGAAACAGACGCGCAACGACATTTCGGCGACTCAGATCACCTTGCGGTGATTCCGATGATTGGGACAGGAGGAGATAATAAGCAGATGAGTTCTGACATTCACAGGATCTCATGCCGCATGAAAACCATGGACATTCGCCTAAGATCGCGTGAAGTTCAGCTCCTGTAGTCTAACAAACCCGATAAGAATCCGGTTGCGAAAATGTCAATTTTTGTTTGCAGCGAGGGTCAAGAAGGAGCGGGAACCCAATAAACACTGGTTTTTTAGAGTCCTAACGCTTTGGTTTTTTCAAACCCAAGGGGTCGTCGAGTTCGATTGGAGCCCGTTGTGGCGTCGACGGATCGCTCGTCCCACCAGCCTCGGCCCCTTCACCTTCGGCCTCGCTATTGGCCTGATTTAAGGCGTTGATGACCAGTAGGATATCCAGCGGGGAGACTTGGCCATCCCCATCCACATCCAGATCGTTGTGAGCCTCTCCTTCACCAGGGGGGCTGATTTGGCCCGAGCCGTTGCTGTTGATGTAATTGATGATGATCAAAGGATCCAGAGGTGTGATGCGCCCGTCACCATCGACATCTCCGGGGTTGATATCGTTGTGAAAGGGAGTGGGATCCTGGACGATGAAAATACGCTCAGACCGATCGATCCTATCGCCATTGGTTCGAGAGCGCGCCGAGAGTACGAGGTCGATCCAGCCGGGATTTTGATATGGGATCATGGCCGTGTCCCGGACCTTGAGCGTGTTTCCAACGACCTCGAACCGACCGTCGGAGACTGAGTAATCAAAGACTTCGTTGGCATCTGGATCGACGATCGAAAGGCTTCCGAGCACGTATCCGGGTTGATTCTCGGGGATCGCCAGCACTCCACTATAGAGGAGTCCCTGCGGTGCGTCGTTGACCGGTTGGATTTGAATGCTGACGGTTTGAGGCGTAGACCATCCGCGACCATCGTAGGCTTGAACTACGACGCGGTCCTGGCCGTTGGCATTGGGTTTTGGAGAGTAGACGCCACCGGAACTGGTGCTCCATGAGACCGTACCTTGCTCTCCTGCGTTGACAATGATGTAGTGGACTGAGTCGCCATCAGCATCGCTGGTGGCTTGGACCCAATCGGAGGTTTGGATCACGGCAGGAGTGTCTTCGATTGCCTGCATGCTAGGCAGGGATCGTAGAATGGGCGGGTTGCTCTGTCCACGGCTGCGAACCCCTATGGCAACCTGCTGGATGACTTGGTCGGCCAACTGAGCGACGGTACCTTGAGCGGTGCTGAGCGAATGTCGATAGATTTGCCCATCGCGTATCCCGATGAGCATGTCGCTGCGGAACCCGAGCGAGAGCTCAGTGCGGACGGCGAGCATCGATGTGCCTGCCTGGGCGAAAAGGACATCGAAGACTTTAACACCGTCGGCAATTCCCCAGCCAACAAGCCGCGAGGTATTGGATTTTGACAAACTCCAAAAAATGCCACGACTCGTATCGAAAACGCTTGGACCCACGGCTTGCTCGAGCACCAAAAATGTCGGAAGTCCGGTGCTAGCCGAGAGAATCTCAATCCCCCGAGTAGATTCAATAGCAAGCTTACGGGTCACAGGGCTCAGGCTCGATACGCGGACCGAGGATTCAAAGTCCCGTTGCGCTTCGATCTCAAGGGAATTATCCTCGTATCGCAGCAGAGTGATTCGGGAACCGTCCAGAACCCCTTGGCTGAGGATCAAAGCTCGATCGCCAAAGGAATCAATGACAGCATTCGACGCGATACCGCTTGCGATCGGCACTAGCTCAGGATTGGAATCCCAATCATCGAGGCTTGGAATTCGTAGCAATACATCGCCGTCGCTAGCGGATCTCCGAAGTAGTGTTGTCGAGCCCATCGAGATGAGTTGCTTGTTACCTTGCGACTCGAA
>JBJTAQ010000002.1:0-6205 GCA_046090945.1 Pirellula sp. | reverse complement strand
GCCCGTTGACTTTCAGGGCCGCCGATCCACTAACGCTCAATCCGGGTCTCGCATTGGGATTCAGAGTGATCACACCGTCTTCGGGCAAAAAGGCTTCGGCGCCCGCGACCGCCCTGGCGGTCATATCGACATAGGGTTTGTCGAACGGTGAAAGTCGGAGGAATAATGTATTGACTCGCTTTCGGGCTACGACTTCGATGTAGCCTTCGACATTCGCATAAGGTCCGGATATCGGTGGCGAATGAATATCCGCGATCGTCGATTCGGTGATGTTCAGTGTAGCGAGGTATTCCAGAGCTTTTGTGTTCGAAGTACTGGCTTGATTCCCTTCGATGATTTTTTTGCCACCGGCCAAGGCGGCTGCGTCTGCGGCGTTCTGGCAATGCCTCCAATAGTAATTCAGGAGCGAAAGGTCATAGACCAGCGCCAAGATACCGAAGAATAAGGTGAGGCTCACAGTAAACATCGCCAAATAGGCGCCCCGGCGATGAGACCCCTTGGACCTTCGACGGACTCTTGGACTATTATACTCTTCCAGCCTAGTTCTCATGTTCATTCTGATTCGATTCCTATCAACAATGCAGTCAGTGAGCGATCGTCACAGTTACTTTGGAGGTGATCGCTAAACTTCCAGTTCCACTGCTGCCACCGGTCGAGGTGGTGGCAGTGGTTGTTCCTGCGAGACTTGCTGAGGAAATGTAAACCTCGACTCGGTCCCCTTGCATTCCATCGTTTCCACCATCGGGCCAACTCAGCTTGTAGTAGATGTTGATCGGATTGCCGTTGTTGTATTTCGAAGCCATCAGATTCCCCACGGTGGTGCCATCGCCAAACGATCCGGTGATGGTCGTGGGGCCCCACGGGCCAAGCTTTTCAGCCGCAGCGCCATGGACAATCGCTTTGCGTCCCAAATACTTGGCCATCGCTGAGAATCTCTGCGTTTGATACATACGGATACCGATCATGAACGTAGAAATAACGGCAACGATGTAGATTGGAAAAACCAACGCGAATTCCAGAGAAATAGCGCCTTGGCGAGGTTGAATCCGTCGAACACTTAGGATAGGTTTTGACGGCAGTTGATCACGCAGTTGATTACAAAGACCTTGGTACATTATGATTCTACCGCCTCTAGCTGGCCCCCATGACCGACACCTGACTGGACACCGTCGACTGACTGGGCAATCCGGGCCAAACGAAATACACACGATGGGTATAATCAACCTTTACGGTAATTCTTTTCTCGACGGTTGTAATCTGTTCGATCACTGCCGAGTGAACTACTAAGGCAGTCATATCCACCCAGGGGGAACCTTGCACCGAGTCGATTGCCGCTTGCCGAAGATTTTGTTGCCAAACCTGGAGCGAAACATTGGTAACGGGGTTGAAAGCAGCGAATCGGCTAGCGGCTCCGGCTGCGTCAGCGACTACGAGCCTGAAGTAGGCGACTTTGGCGATATCTAATGTGGCGACCGAAAGCAACATGATCAACGGTATCGATATGGCAAATTCAAAGAGTGCTACACCCCTGCATTTACGTAATGATGCGCGACGATTTCGACTTGAGTGGCGTGTTTTCATCGATTGGACAACTCCCGGAAAATGGTGATCGCAGCCGGACCCATTGTCACAACAAATAGGGCAGGCAGAATGCAGATGACCGTTGGTATCAGGATCTTTGCAACAGCTTGCTGAGCGAGCGTCTCGGCTGCGTACATCCGCTTTTGCCTCATCGAGGCTGCAAAAACATCCATGGCATCGGCAAGGCTAGAACCGTACTTTTCGGCCTGCACGATGACCGTCGACATGCTCCGCAATTCTTCGAGGTCGAATCGATCTGCCAAGGACCGCATCGATTCTCCAACACCGCGTCCCATGCGGGTCTCACGATCGACGATTGCTAATTCCAGAGCTAGTTCTGGATGAGCTGTCGCCAGTTCTTGGGAAACCCTAGCCAACGAGGAGGGCAAGCTCATGCCAGCCTCGAGGCAAATACTTAAGATATCCAGCGCATCGGGAATAGCTCGACGAATCCGAGTTTGCCGTTTGGTTTTCAATTTATCCAACAAGAACGACGGAACGATGATCCCGGCAATCGCCACACCAGCGGCGACCATGAGCGTCGTATTCAATGGAATCTTTGTGAAAGCAGAGACACCAACGGCCACGAGCAAGGGAATCGCAAACGACACAAGCTTTGAGGCAGTAACCCAATAGATTGCGTTCCTGCCGTAAAACCCGGCTTGAACCAATCTCTGCCGCAATTGCTCTTGCTGGTCGTTTTTTTCGATACGTTTACGAACGTCCCGGTGGAATTGTGATTCACCGGGCTTGAAGTCATCCTTAGCCGATGCAGCCTTTGAATGCCCATCTCCGGTTGACAGAAAATAAAACAAACCGAGTGCCAATACTACGGCAGTAATGATGTAGAAGATTGCGGACATGTCCATTGAAGCACCTCGCTATTGGTCGAAATTGATGATCCGCTGCATCCAGAAATATCCAACCCCCATCCAGACCAAGGTACCTACAATCAATGCCTTGTAGTCCAGAAGTGGCAACAGATAGGTTGGGCTCATCACCGTCAATACTGCAGCTAGACCGATGGGTAATGCAATCATCATGTAAGCTTGCATACGGCCCTCTGCGGTCAGAGCCATAACCTTTTCTCTCATTTTTTCACGATCGCGAATCACGTGGGAGAGTTTGTTCAATAGTTGCGACAGGTTGCCGCCAGCCGTTGAGTTGATCGTCAATGCGACTACAAAGATCTTGACCTCTAAGAGTCCTGTACGTTTGGCCAGTTCCTTTAACGATGCCTCGGGGGTAAGACCCAGGTTCTGCTGTTCCCAGCAGTATGCGAACTCCTCTGCCAAAGGAGAGGTGAATTCATCGGCAATCGCCCGCATAGCTTGACTGACCGTTTGTCCGGAGCGTAGCACCCGAGAGAGCATTTCGTACGCATCTGGCAATTGAGTGAGCAATTTCTTTTGACGTTGTTTTCGTTTGAAAAGCACGAATCCAAAGGGTATAGCCCCGGCTGCAATCCCACAAATAACCCCGATGGGTATGCTCTTTAAGAGAAAACCAACCGCGGCACCCACTAAAAGCGCGATGGATAATGCCATGGCAACAAAGGCTTCTGGCTTGACTCCCACGATACCCGACTGAGCCACCATCAGCTTCCATTTCGCCCACAATGATGGGTTTTCATAGTATTGAGCGATCTGTGAAGCCGCTTTCTGCTGGGCCTCTTTGGAATCAAACTCCAAACGGGCTCGCTCTGCATTGCGAAGACGCATCTCCTCCTTCATACGTGCAGTTTGGTGTCTGCGACGATCCTCGATCACCTCCACCATGAAGAAATTGATGGCGGCGATAAAAGCAAAGCCCGCGAAAAACGCCATCGTCGTGTATACGACCAGCATTTCTAGACTCTCCCTTTACAGTCCATGAGCATCCGTCGCTCGAACAGTTCGACTGGAACCTCGACACCATAAGCAGATAAGCGATCAAGCAGCACTGGCCGAATACCGGTCGCCCAAAACTGCCCTTTGGTCACCAGATCCTCATTGAGCCCCATTTGCTTGAATTCAAAGATATCGTGCATGCTGATAACGTCGCCTTCCATCCCGGTGATCTCGGAGATCCGAGTAATTTTCCGGACCCCACCAGGAAGGCGATTGACCTGGACGACCATGTGCACGGCCGAAGCGACCTGCTTGCGAATCACCCATATAGGAAGATCGAAGCCAGCCATCCCGACCATCATTTCCAATCGGCTGACTGCATCCCTCGATGTATTTGCGTGGATCGTCGTCAAGCTTCCTTCGTGCCCTGTATTCATCGCCTGCAACATATCCAATGCTTCAGGTCCCCGACACTCTCCAATAATGATCCTGTCAGGCCGCATCCGTAGTGCATTCTTCACAAGATCCCTAGCCGTGACCGCGCCATGCCCCTCCACATTCGCCACCCTAGTCTCCATCCGGACCACGTGGGGTTGCTGCAGTCTCAATTCGGCGGCATCTTCAATGGTCGCGACACGTTCGTACTCGGGAATATAACCAGATAAACAGTTCAGCAGTGTCGTCTTACCGCTACCAGTCCCACCAGAAACGAGCATGTTGATTCGGGCTTTGACACACGCCTGAAGGAACTGAACCATCTCTGAAGTGATCGATTGATTCGCGATCAATCGATCGGCGGTTAACGGCTTTGATCCAAATCGACGAATTGAAACCAACGCTCCGTCTAGAGCCAGCGGAGCAATCACCGCATTCAATCGGCTACCATCAGCGAGTCTCGCGTCGACCATAGGTGTGGTCTCATCGATACGCCGCCCAACCTCTGCAACGATGCGCTGGATAATCTGCACCAGATGCTCGTCATCATGAAAGATGATCGGGGTACGAAACATTCGCCCTTGTCGCTCGACGTAAATCGTTTTGGGGCCGTTGATCATGATGTCAGAGACCAATGGATCAGCTCTCAGGGCCTCGAGCGGTCCCAAGCCGAACACTTCGTCCATCACCTCATCCACCAAAATCGTGTGACTGACGTCCAAGCCTTCCAAATCAGCCTCGCCGCAAATCACCTCAGCTTGTCGCCGCACTTCGACTCGCAATTTACTCGGGTCCCATCTGGCCATTGAACCGATGTCGAGATTGCTGACCACCTTCTGATGCAACTGGCGTTTAAGAGCCACAAACTTGGGATTGGCTTTAGGCTCTAACGACTTGAGCCACGCTTGAGTATCCTCCAGGGTAGGAACAGTTGATCCCGTCGCACTGTTTTTCGAGGCATCCGCACCTTCGGCTTCCGCGAGATTTGCATCCCCCCCAGCAACAGGCTTCGCGGGAGCGTTCGGAGATCGAGGAGCCTCGGAATTTCCAACAACTTTCGGATTTCGGACGTTTCCTTTGAACCAATTCATCCTGCTCCCCTTGTGGTCCCTAAACGATGGATCCTACTTGCTTTTCGTCCGGACGGGTACCACACCAACTCGAGAGCCACGGATCGTGCGGATGGCCGTAAATCCAGGTGGTCGGGTATTGGTCTGAGCAAAACTTGCCAGCAACGCTTGCATCTCTTCGACTGTCATCGACTCCTCGGATTGACTTAACGCGTAAAGCTCATCGACCGTCGGCTCCATGTTATTCTCATCATTACCGACCTCCTGGTCCTTAACCAAAGTCTCCCCTTGGGGCATTGCAATCTTGCGCAGCGCGTTCATGTCAGTTACATCGCCAAGATCCGCTTCCGAGATCTCCTCGCTCAGGGTAATCGACTGATCCTCGGGGTTCCTAAGCGACAGCGACAAAACACCTTCCTTTTGCCCCAGGCCCAATACGGCCGCTTGTTTGGGCGTTACCATCAAGGTCACCGTAGAAGCCTTGGAGTCGTTCTTCTCGGCTGCAACCCCGCTCTTGTTGGCACCTGTATTATCCACGATCCGATCAACAGCCATCACTTCGACGTTTTGCAGAAGTGTTTCGGCAACTGCCGAATCTGTCAAACCACCACCCTGCGCAGACTTCGTGAGCAAAACATCCACTCGATCACCAACATTAATCAACCCTGATACGCGATTTGCAGAACTAGCAGCAGTAATGCTGTAGGCTCTCAAACCAGCCGGTATCAGAGTCGCAAGCCCAGCTTTGGCGCTGACGCTGGTGATCTTGTTGCTCATGATATACTCTCCCTCGTACATCGCCACTGTTGCGACGCGACCAAGTACATCATCGAGAGTCTGAGGCATGGATTTGTGGGCAAACTCGACAGGGATTTTACGAGCCTCAACATGGTCCTCCTGAATCTGGTACCCGCGACCAATCGGCTTTTTTACGACAACAACTGTTGTCATTTCCCTTGCCAGTTGATTCGAACGCATCTGGGTAACACCCACAATCGCGGAAACACCACTTGCTATAGCAAGTAAAAAAACCAGCCAAGTCCTCAAGGTCATAACTCACCTGCCAACTTTCTAGGGCGAAACCGCGAAACAACGTGACAAACCATGCCCAAACAAAAGCCCACGAGCCACTAGCCAGGAAGTTTGGTGGTCGCATCGTCAAACAACGCAGTCATATTGGTTCCCAAAGCGGTCATCGCAGTTACCGCGACAATCGCAATAAGACCGACCAGCAAACCGTACTCAAGCATCGTAGCCCCACGATCATCGCGAACAAAACGACCAGCTACC
>JBJTAQ010000001.1:0-2155 GCA_046090945.1 Pirellula sp. | reverse complement strand
GGGGACGCCGTTCCAGTTCGCCAAACATGGTCAGTGCGGCATGGAGTTTTCGGAGTTGATTCCCCATCTTGCCGGGGTCGCGGATGACCTGTGTCTGATCCGTTCGATGTACACGGAGAATAACAACCATCCGTTCGCGCTGAACATGTTGCAAACCGGCAAGACATTCAACGGTCGCCCAGCGATGGGCTCTTGGATCGGTTATGCGCTGGGTACCGAGAATCAGGATCTGCCCGGCTACATCGTGCTTCGTGATCCGGGAGGATACAACACTTCGGGAAAAATGGTTTGGTCCAGCGGTTGGCTGCCCGCGGTTTATCAAGGAACCGAGTTCAGTTCGTCCGGGTCGCCTGTGTTGCATCTGAATCCGTCACGACCAATCACCGCCGAATCGCAGTCGCGTTCGCGTCGTTTTCTGCAGGACCTTAATGCGGCACACTTGGACAATCATCCCGGAGAAACGGAACTCGAAGCACGCATCCAGAACTTCGAACTTGCTGCTCGCATGCAGTTGACTGCAACTCAGGTGCTGGATCTGTCTCAGGAGAGCGAGGCAACGCGCAAGCTCTACGGACTCGATAACCCTGTGACTTCCGGATATGGTACACGGTGTCTAATGGCCCGTCGGTTGGTCGAGTCGGGGGTTCGGTTCGTACAAGTCTTCCCGCCCCTCGATCCCTCGTTTCAGCCTTGGGACAACCATTCCAATTTAAAGAACGATCTGCGGAAGATTTGCGGGTACGTCGATCAACCCAGCGCGGCGCTAATCACCGATTTGAAACAACGAGGGTTGCTCGATGACGTGATCGTGATGTGGACCGGTGAGTTCGGACGCTTGCCGATCACCGAAGGAGCCGATGGCCGCGATCACAATCGACATGCCTTCAGTACGCTGATGGCAGGTGGTGGTTTCAAGGCCGGCCATATTCACGGAGCCACCGACGAGTTCGGTTACAAGTCGGTCGAAAATCGCGTGAGCGTCTCGGACTTGCACGCAACGATCCTGAACCAGTTGGGGATCGACCACACCAAGCTCACCTTCACCCACAGCGGCCGACCGGAGCGACTAACGGATCCCGAGGTCACCGGAGCGAGGGTCGTCAAGGAACTGCTGGCATGAGAGTCCAGCCACATCGATGACAGGGCGATCCCAGATAAGACTAGGGTTCTATGAAAACCAAATCCACGATAGCGGTGATGTCGGCTGCATGGCTCATATTGGGAATTGCCGCCTACGCCATTCCGAATCTTGACAATACGGGATTGCGATGATGAGTATGAAACAATTTTTCCTTGTGCATCGATACATCATCGCTGGACTACTGCTGTGCTCGGCAATGATCGCTATGATAGGCTCAAGGGCAGTTGCCAATGACTTCACGGATTGGCAAAAGCGGCCTGACCAGCTTCGCTCCGCTTCTGTCACGCAGGAAACTGCAACTTTGCAATCCGCAGAATGGGAATATCTCGTAGCCCCGGGAATTGCTGCGAATATCGAAGTCTCTGCCAATGTGACGATTGAGACTCCCGCGAGTCAGTTCGATTTCTTTGGATCGTCCTGGTCCGCATGGCCAGATCCCAAGTACGGGGATCGGGGGTTCGATGCAAGTATCATTCTTCGAAGCTCTGAGGATGGTTCAAGCGGATACCGTGTTCAGTTGTCTTCTAAGTATCAGGAGGTTGCACTCGTCCGTTTTCCTGATGGCGGGTATCTGCGCTCTATCCCCTGTGTTATCAAGACACAGGCACCTATAAGAGTACGTGTGAAGGCAACCGGTTCGCTCATTCGAGTCTTCATTGATGACAAGGAGATTATTCAATATGTGGATCGTCTGGAACCGCAGATACGATCCGGTCGAATGGGAATCGGAGCATCAAGCTTGGCACGGAGTAAGTGGTCCGACTTCTCTACCAGAGAAGTCGATGCTGAAGCGACTCCCGCCCCGACGGAACATCGCCTCCAGTTGTCATACCGCCGTTGGCTTGGCGGTAGACTCTTCGTCTTTGACAACAACGAGCCGATTCTGCAGTTGCATCATGAGCAAGATCCAAGCATGTTCGCCAAGTTACGACCGGGACTTAGGCCGCTGCTGACGTTTGACTCACATTCCACCGGCCGCCGCCGCCGCTGCCTAGAAGCCTATGTACCCTGCAC